>NZ_JBFBCF010000021.1:0-182059 GCF_040683035.1 Streptosporangium sp. NPDC051022
AGTTCCAGCGGGTACTTCCGCTTCCCCATGATCGAGACCTTTCCCATGATCCGTGGACCATGATCCAAAGCCTCCGGAAAAACGGGGGAAGCTCACTCACATGGTGTTCCCACACACCGTCATAGCCACCATGCAGATGATGGCCGTGGGATGAGCCGTTTCCCGCCGGGCGTCACCTGCCGCTTTGCGGCCAGGCAGAAG
This sequence comes from Streptosporangium sp. NPDC051022, assembly GCF_040683035.1. Taxonomy (NCBI): domain Bacteria; kingdom Bacillati; phylum Actinomycetota; class Actinomycetes; order Streptosporangiales; family Streptosporangiaceae; genus Streptosporangium; species Streptosporangium sp. NPDC051022. The sequence goes on from NZ_JBFBCF010000021.1 coordinate 202, forward strand.
CAAAGGAAGCACCCGCTGGAACGACTCCCACAGCCCCTCGTGCAGCAGTTGTTGAAGGAACGCATCCACGAGTGATCTGATGACCGACCGCCAAAGGTGGCCACGGTCTCAGAGTTGCGCTGGCCCTGAGAGCGAAATCTATAAATGAAATAACGTTTCTCGTCATTCTTAACCATGGTCGCGGAATATTGACCGGTCAAGAATCGGGAGGTCGAGGACATCGGCATACGCCTGTGATTGGAGATCGCGTGCGTAGAATCGTTTCACTGCTCACCGTCACCCTGATGGCTCTCATGACGTTGTCCCCCCTTATGCCCGCCGAGGCCACGCCTGCGGCTCCAGCGGCGCCGGTCGCGACGATCACCTGGACACCGTGCCCGCGAAACCCCTCCGCCGAGTGCGGCAAACTCGCCGTACCGGTGGACTGGAACGACCCTGGCGGGCCGACCATCGACCTGGCCGTGGCCAGGCTCAAGGCCACCGACCCTGCGGCCAGGATCGGCTCGCTGCTGCTGCATCCCGGCGGCCCAGGTTCCTCCGGGGTCAGCTACGCGATTTCCCTGAACAACTTCAGCCCGGAGCTCAAGCGCCGGTTCGACATCGTAGGGTTCGACCCCCGCGGCGTAGAGGACAGCGGGCGCATCGCATGCTCGGCCCAGCTGCTGTCCCAGTTCCCCGACCCGCTCATCAAAAGTCAGGCGGAGTTCGACGCCTGGCTCGACTACGGCAAGCGGTTGCGCGCCGACTGCCGCGCCCGGACAGGGCCGGTCTTCGACCATGTCGACAGCGTGAGCGCGGCCCGCGACATCGACGCGATCCGCGAAGCGCTCGGCGAGGAGAAGGTCACCTACTACGGCCTCTCCTACGGCACGCTGGTCGGCCAGATGTACGCGGAATTGTTTCCCCACCGGATCCGCGCCCTCGCCCTGGACAGCAACCTGGACCACAGCCTGAGCACCGGCCCCTACCTCTACAGCTGGGCCACGTTCGCCCAGGACAGTTTCGACGAGTTCGTCAAGTGGTGCGACGGGGAGACCCGATGCGCGCTGCACGGCACGAACGTGCGCGCGTTCTGGGCTCGCCTGCTGGAGCGTGCCGACCGCGGCGAGATCCGCGCCCCCGGCACCCCTGCCAGGTCGCTCACCAGACAGGACGTGATCCGCTACGTCTTCCGGGCGGGCTACGTACCCACGTGGTACGAACTGGCCGAACTGCTCGTCGCCCTGGATGCGGGCGCCCAGGAGCCGCCCGCCTCCGCAGGCTGGCTGCTGAGTGAGACGGCGGACTCGCGGCAGGCTCCTGCGGCCGCCGAGCTGGAGGTGTCCTACCCCCTCCAGATCTTCTGTGAGGATTTTCGCTGGCCGATCCGCGACTACCGCGAGTACACCAAACACCTCCGCCGCGCCAAGGCCATCGCACCGGACATGGGGATCGTCCCGACCAGCCTGACGCTCACCGCCCTGTGCCTGAGTGAACCGGATCCGATCCCGAACCCGCAGCATCGCCTGCGGGTGAAGGGCGGCCCGCCGCTGCTGATCGTCAACGGGCTGCACGACCCGGCCACCGGCTACGCCTGGGCGCTCAACGTCGCCGCCCAGATCGGAAAGAAGGCGCGGCTGCTCACCTATGAAGGGTGGGGGCACGGCGCCTATGGCCGTGGCGACTGTGTCACGGCCGCCGTCGACGCCTACCTGATCTCGCTGAGGCTGCCCGCGCGAGGAACCCGGTGCCCGGCTGTACCGGTGGCGCCGCCCGATGCGGCTGACCGGCCCGCGCCGTTCGCCCCACTGCCGGACTGGCTGGCACCCCGTCACTGACCCATCGAACCGGTGACATCACCGGAACCTGAGGCGAGCCGGGGGTTGCTGTGATGGCTCACAGCTGCTTTCCCCGGCCCGCCAGACCTGGCGCGTGTGCCTCCACGCACCGGGCGCTTCATGTACTTTGCCTACCAGTCAGTCGATTGAGGCGGGCTGCCGTTTTCGCAGGCCGGAAGGCCGCTTTGCCGTCACCGTAACGGTAGCGCTCCAGGGTAAAGGCGACGCCTTGACGAGCGCTCCTCCAGTCTCTGTCGCGGAAACAACACGTGAGCCCGGTCATTCCGAGGCGGACTTTGCCCGCGTATTTCCCGTCTGATCAACCGTGCCTCAGTGCGGACATCGATCACGCTGGAGATCTCCTTGACACTCCATCCCGGAAGCAGGCCGTTCACCCGCATGGCATCCGGTTCAAGCGGAGAATCAGCTCGGCCAGGTCCTGATTGGGGGCCCTGCCTCTGCTCGCGCCGATGCGTGCGCCATCCGGACCGGCTGACCGTCTTCGCCTGATGGCAGCAACCGAAAAGCCGGAGAAAGGCTGCGGTGTTTGGTGCTTGATGGTCGTTGCACCGGACACCGCAGACCTCGCGGTTGTCGATCACGCGGCAGCCGCACTGGCCTGCCGCCGTGTGAGGCGTGCGTTCTAAAAGTGGAAGGTGTCGGGATATGACGAGCATCGGAATGAAAAGTCCCGTTAGCGGAGCATGGTTGAACGGCTTACCGTGACTTTTCGCTCATAGCCTCTCGTCAGCCTGTTTCCGCACGTGGAAGCTTCGGAACAGAGCGTCGGCGACCGTGACATACGGCGGAGGCCATGGGGCTTGCCGGATTTTCCAGGGTCAGGCGCTGGGTGCCGGACGAGACAGGGCGGCCCGCAACTCCTGCAGGTCGGGGATGTGGTTGTACAGCGTCCCCACGCTGACACCCAGCAGCTTGGCGATCGAGATGACCGACCGCTGCGGGTCGGGCAGCAGATCACGGGCTGCTTTCAACAACTCGGCGCCGACGACGGTGGGGCGGCCACCGGTGCGACCGCGGGCTCGGGCAGCGGCCAGACCCTCGTGAGTGCCGACTCTGCTCGCGTGCCGCCGTCCTCATCGGCTGTCTCGCTGGTGCTGGAGTCGGTTTCCGGAGCCTGTTGCTGCTCTCCGCCGGCCTCGTCCCCGTGCGCACTGGGCGGTTCCACGTCGGTGTTGTCTCGCTGGAGCAGTCCAGAACCGTCTTCTTGCCGAACGGCGCGTAGTACAGGTCCAGGTCAGACAGCAAGATGGTTACCGTCTCCGGCCTGATCACGGCCGCGGTTTCTCGCGGGATGTCGTCAGTGGCAGGTCTCTTGATAGGCCGGTTCCGGGATGTGTTGTTGCCACTCGGTCGGGGACAGGCCGCCGTCCCGGCGGCAGATCATGGCGGTGGCGGTGTCGGGATCGACGGTGATCTCACGTAGGGTCCCGTCGGCGGATGAGACGAGGAGAGCTGCCCGGTTGAATGCCACGGCCGGTACGGACCGGGTGTTGAAGCTGATCGGTGCGGCGATCCGCTGATATCCCCGCCGGTCACACGATCTGGATGACGTGCTTTCCGCGGACGCCGCCGGCCTCCAGGGCGCGATGCGCGGCGGCGATGGAAGCGAGGGGGTGAACAGTGTCCACGACCGGATGGATATCGCCGTTCTGTGCGTACCGGGTCAGTTCGGCGAACAACTCGTGCCGTGGGTTGCCGCTGAAGAAACGCACCCGTCGGGAGCCGTGGACGGTGGAGCCGAGCAGATAGGAGACGCTTGTGAGGAGGTTCTCGACATCGAAGGCGATGGCTACCATGCGTCCCCCCGGAGCCAGCAGCCGACGGTAGGCGGGGTGCTGAGTGCCGACGGTGTCCATGACGACGTCGAACACGCCCAGTCCGGACGGATGGGTCGTCGTGTGGTCGAGGACCTCATCTGCGCCCAGGCCGCGAACGAAGTCGAGGTTCTTCGGGCTCGCGAGGGCGGTGACGTGAGCGCCGAAGAGCTTGCCGATCTGGACCGCGACGCTGCCGACACCGCCACTGCCCCCGCGCACCAGGAGACGCTCGCCGGGCCTGAGACGCGCCTTGTCACGCAGAGCGGTGATCGAGGTCGTTCCGCCCCCCAGCAAGGAGACAGCCTGCACCGCACTGAGATTGCCCGGGGCAGGAGCCATCTGCCGGGGGCGGACGGCCACGTACTCCGCCGCGCTGCCGAAGGTCGTCCGCCCCAGAAACCCCCACACCCGCTCCCCCTCCCGGATACCGGGCACCGAGGAGCCGACCTCGACGATCTCACCGACGAAGTCGATCCCGGCGCGCTGCGGGAAGCGGCGCCCCGTCACCAGGCGCAGCTTCCCGGCCCGGCCTGCCAGTTCGCCGCCGTTGACGCTGGCCGCGTGGACGCGGACCAGCACCTCACCAGGCCGGACTTCCGGCACCGGAACCCTGCCCTCGTACAGCACCTCCGGAGGGCCGTACCTGTCGTAGAGGGCTGCGCGCATCTCATTCACGGCGTCGTCCTGTCTCTGTCTCGGGAGCCGTGAGCGGAAGGGATCTGTCCGCTCGCACGCCCACGCTAACGCCGTAAACGGGCGACACCTTCCACTTGAGTTAAACTGAGAGACATGCCTGCTCAGCCCTCTCGGAAACCAGGCCGACCACCTGCTTCCACCGATGATCCCCGGCCGCCCGCCGCCGGTGCAGGGCTGCGCGCCGACGCCCGGCACAATCGCAGGCGCATCCTCGAAGCCGCCCGCGAGGCATTCACGACCCAGGGAATCGACGTACCCCTCACCACGATCGCCCGCCGCGCCGGAGTCGGCGCCGCCACCCTCTACCGGCGCTTCCCCACCCGCGCCTCTCTCGTCACCGAAGCCTTCGCCGAACAGTTCGCCCGCTGCGCCGCCGTCCTCGACGAGGCACTGGAAGACCCCGACCCCTGGCACGGGTTCTGCTCGTTCATTGAGAAGGTGTGCACCATGCAGGCCACCGACCGCGGCTTCACGGCCGCGTTCCTCTCCCGGTTCCCCGACGCCGTCGACTACGAACGCGCACGTGCCCGCGTCGAGAACGACCTCGCCCGGCTGGTGCGGCGCGCCAAAGACGTGGGGCGACTGCGAGAGGACTTCGACCGCACCGACATCACGCTCCTGCTCCTGGCCAACGGCGGCGTCGTCGGAGAGTCGCAGCAGGTCTCGCTGGCCGCGTCCCGGCGTCTGGTCGCCTACCTCCTGCACTCCTTCCGGGCCGACCAGACCGAACCCCTGCCCCCGCCTGCACCGCTGGGACTGCACCACATCCACCGGTCGCCGCTCCCGCCGCCCAGTGGCTCGGCTGGTTCTCAGAAATGAGTAATTCCGCGAGCCGCGATCACACCGGCGATCGGCGCCGCGGCGAAGCCGACCAGGGTGGGTTACGCCCGCTGCTCCACCGCCCAGCAGGAGCTCCAGAGCCAGCTCAACGCATTGGACGAGGCGGGCTGCGACCCGGTCTTCTCTGAGAAGATCAGCACCCGCGTCAAAGTGCGGCCGCAGTTCACCAAGGCGATGGGCCACGCCCGCACGATCAAGACGGCGGTGCCGTACCAGCGGGTGATCCTCACCGTGCACGAGTTGAAACGCCTCGGCTGCGGCGCCGCCGAACTGCTCACCATCGCCGAGCAGCTGCGCCATCACGACATCGAACTCGAAACCGGCCCGCTCCAGGGCCTCTACGACCCCTTCGGGCACGGCGTCGCGCTGTTCGCGTTTCGTCGGCATGGTCGAATCCGAACGTGAGCACATCCGCGAGAAGTCACTGGAGGGCCAGGACTCGGCGAGTGAACGCGGCCGCCGCGGCGGCCCAAGGTGTTCGACGACGACATGATCGCCTACGCGCGCGCACTGCGGGAACGCGGTGGGCGGTGCCCGAGATCGCGGCCAAGCCGGTCATCCCCACCGGCAAGAACAGCGGCATGGACCCGAGCGGTGGGCCGAGAAGCCCGAGCAGAGCACCAAAAGCTGCATAACGGGCGAAAGAACCGCCGCGCTGAATGTTGATCGTTAAAGTGGTCGCGGTGTTGAGGAGGCCGTATGCGGCGGCGTTGATCAATGCGAGCGTGTCAGCCGCAGGAGGTCGTCATGGTACTCGGCCGACAGGTCTCCACAGCGTGATACCGGAGACCATCCGTGCACGCGGGGCAGACCTGCTGGGAAGGGCGAGGGGGAGCGACGTGGCCGAAGAGCCCCGGGACGGCGAGGCGATCATTGGGAGAGAACGCGAACAGGGCCGGCTGGCGGGCCTGCTGACCCTGGACGGCGGGCCCCGGGCGGTGGTCGTGCTGGGGGCGGCGGGTGTCGGCAAGAGCGCGTTGCTGCGGGCGGTCGGTGGTGAGGCGGTGCGGGCCGGTCGGCGGGTGCTGTACGCGGCCGGGGACCGCAGTGAGAGCGATCTGCCGTTCGCGGGCCTGCACCAGGTGCTGCATCCGGTGCTGGATGCCGCCCGTGATCTCGGCGGCGGGACGGCGGCCGTGCTGGACGCCGTGTTCTCCCCCCTCGCGCGGCCGGAGCGGCCGCGGCGGTTCGCCGTGGCCATGGCGGTGCTGAACCTGCTGTCGGAGGTCGCCGCGCGCACGCCGCTGCTGGTGGTGGCGGATGACGCGCACTGGCTGGACCGGGCGTCGCTGACGGTGCTGGGTTTCGTGGCCCGCCGCCTTGCCGGTGAACCGATCGCCGTCGTGGGCGCGGCTCGCGGTGAGGTGCCGCCGCCCGGGTGGGAGCGCGGGCTGGAGGTGGTCGAGGTCGGGCCGCTGGTGCCGCAGGCGGCGCGGCGGTTGCTGGCCCGTCAGCCGGGCGCCCCTGGGGTGCATCTGCGCGAGCGCGTTCTGGCCGAGGCCGCGGGCAACCCACTGGCGATCATCGAGCTGGCCAAGGCAGCGGGCGAGGCCGCCGATCCGGCATCGTGGCCGATGCGGACACTGCCGGCGGGTGAGCGGCTCGGACGTTTGTACGCCTCCCAGCTGGCGGCGCTGCCGCGCGAGAGCATGCGCCTGCTGCTGCTGGCGGCGCTGGCCGGCAATGTGAACGTCCAGGTCCTCCTGGATGCCGGCAATGGGCTCGGCTTGGAGGCTCTGACGCCCGCCGAGCAGCAGGGCCTGATCCGGGTGGAGAGCACCGGGGACGGGGCCAGGATCGTCTTCCGGCATCCGCTGCTGCGCTCGGCGGTCGGCCAGGCCGCCTCGTTCGCTGACCGGCGGGCCGCTCACCTGGCGCTGGCCGCCGTCACCGCCGATCCCGACCGGCGCGTCTGGCACCGCGCGGCCGCGGCTGTCACCCCCGACGGGGAGCTGGCCGATGAGCTGCTGGCGACCGCTGAGCGGGCGCTTGCGCGCGGGGCCACGGTGGAGGCGCTGGCGGCCATGGAGCGCTCGGCGGGCAACACCCCCGATCCCGCGCTCAAGGCGCAGCGATTACTGATCGCCGCCCAGCACGCATGGCTGAACGATCTGATCGAGCACATGCTCAATCTGAGTGAGCAAGCGATCTGTCTCAGTGACGACCCGGCGGTGCGGGCGTCGGCGCTCTTGGTCAAGAGCTGCGCGCTGACGGATCAAGGACGGCAGAGCGCAGCCCTGGACATATTGATCCCGCTGGCCGATCAGCTGGCAGGTGGTCGTTCGGTGAGCGAGCGATGGGCGCTGATCACGGCGGCCAGTGCGCTGCTGTCATCGGGCACGGCCGAGCACCGCCGGCGGGTGCTGCGCCTGACCGCCGTCCTGCCCACGCCGACGGACCCCGCCGACGTGCAGGAGGTCTGGGCGCGGATCCTGCCCGATCCGCTCACTCAGCAAGACCTCGCCGAGGCGGTCATCGCGCACACCGTCCGGCACTTCGACCGGGACCTGATGCGGCGGATGATGGCCGGGACGCTCGCGCTGTTCACCGACCGGACCGACCAGGCGCTGCGCCTGCTCGCCGAACCTCCCGCCCCAGCGGGCGGCGGTGCGCCGCGCCGCCTCGGCATCGTCATCTTCTACCACACCTGCGCGTGCCTGGACGCGGGCCTGTGGGATCAGGCGCGAGAAGCCGCCGACCTGGCGGCCGAGCTGGCCACGGAACTGGATCCAGGGCTGAACCTCGCACTGAGCCGCGTCCTGCTGGGCACCCTCGCCGCCCTGCGCGGACAGGCGGCGGCCCGGCCCCTGCTGGCCGCCGCGCTGGAGGCGGGCTACGCAGAGGTCGGGGTGTTGAGCGTGCGGGCGCACCGTGCACTGGCCATGGTGGAGGCGGACGCCGGCGATCCGGCCGCCGCCTATGAGCACCTGCGCCAGGTGTTCGACGCCGACGGCGAGCCGGTCCACTTCCTGCTGTCGCCGTACGCGGTGGCCGACCTGGCCGCCGCCGCGGTGCGCACCGGCCAGGACAGCCACCGCGAGCACGCCGCCAGGTCGGCCAAGACCGTGGCCGCCATCGTGGACAACGGCGGCACCCCCCGCCTGCGGATGCTGCTCCACCACGCGCGCGCCCTGCTCGCGGCGGAGCCGGCGGAGGCCGAGGAGCACTTCCGCAGCGCGCTGGAGGATCTGGCGTGCGGGCGGTGGCCGTTCGAGCGGGCCATGGTCTGCTTGGACTACGGGCGGTGGCTGCGCCGCCGACGCCGGCCCGTGCACGCCCGGCCGCATCTGATCGGCGCGTTGGAGGTCTTCGAACGGCTGTCCGCCGCGCGGTGGGCCGAGCGGGCCCGCGACGAGCTGCGGGCGGCCGGGGTGCAGCGCGCCGACCCCGCCCCCTCCACCCTGGCGGAGCTGAGCGGTCAGGAGATGCGCATCGCCCGGCTGGCCGCCCAGGGACTGAGCAACCGCCAGATCGCCGAGCACATGTTCCTGTCCCCGCGCACGATCGGCGCCCACCTGTATCGGATCTTCCCCAAGCTGGGCATCACCTCCCGCGCCCAGATCCGCGACGCGCTGGATGACCCCGGCACCGCAGGCGAGCCGACTTAATCGGCCGGATTAAGTCGACCGACAGAAGCACCCCCCTCGCGCAGGCTCCTACCGTGGCGGTACTCGCCCGCTCTTCGAGCGAGGACAACCACGAGCACCGCACGCAAAAGGTAGTAGACGTTTCCACTACCTGAGCCCGCGACAACAAAAGGGGAAATGCATGAAAAAAATCACCAAGCAGGTATTCCTGACGGCACTGACGTCCGTTCTGGCGACGTCCGTACTCGCCGTCACCGCACCGGCCGCACACGCGATCACTCCACTCGCCTGCGGCAACCGGACCGACCTGTTGAAGGTCACGTACCACACTTCGACCCATGGCAAGCGTGACCTATGTTTTGCGAACGCCGGAACTGCCACTTTCGGTGGCGACACCTGGCTTCACGAGATCAAGACGGGCAACAATCGCGTTCAGTGGTTCGGGGACGGCAAGTGGCAGCCCGCCTACATAATCGACAAGTGGACGACCTACAGCTTCCCGAACCACCCCGGCGGGGTGAGGATGGACAAAATTTGGATCGAGTAAGCCGTCGGCGATAGCGGGGGCGCCGATCTTGCAGGCCACCCCGGATAGCCGCGGCGACTGCAGAACGTCCCGGACACTTGGACGCTCTGCAGTCGCCGCAGGCGACGCTCCCGAGCGGTGGCGCGCCTGTGCTGAAGGCCACCTGCAGTCAGGTTGATGCATAGGACTGGCTACCGCTGGCCTCACGACCGGCCGACATCGGCCTTCGCAGCGTGCTGCGGGGGCGCTCCCTGTGCGGGTGCGGCCGGAATACGGCAGAAAGGTGCCGCGCCCGCCTGAAACCGCAGGTCAGGCGGCAGGGCTGACTGCGGGGTTTCGGCGGCGGTCCGCAGTACGACGGATGGGGCCGGAATGCTGAACAAACCGTCGTTAGTGCGTTGGCCTGCGGTGATGAGGTTGCGCTGACCAGACGGAGTTCAGGTTCTGTCCGGTCAGCCGCCCGGCGCGGTGTCTTTCTGCCGTATTCCGGCGGCTCCCCCTCCTGCGTAACGTGAGCCGTCAGGCTCGGAGGTCGAACGCGATTCCCGTGGCGTCCTCCGCCTGACGCCAGAACTCTTCTCCGAACTCCTCGTTCGCGCTGGGGGCCGTGGCCTCGATCCGGACCGCCGGGCCGGCGACGCGGCGTCGCGGGCCGTAGTAATCGCCGCCGGTGGCATTCGGATCGGTCGCGGCGCGCACCGCGGGCCACGCGCCGCGGTCCTTGCCCTGGGCGTAGAGCGCCGTGATGTAGTCGGAGGGGCGGCCTCTGTCGATGATGCCGGGCCGGCGAGGCGACTTCAGGTCGATCGCGATCCCCGGGTGCGCGAGCAGCGACTCGACCGTGCTGTCCGCGGCCGTCAGCCGGCGCTGCAGCTCGAACGCGAACGCGAGCACGGCGTGCTTGGAGTACCCGTAGGCGCGGAAGAAGCTGAACGTCCCGTGCTCGCTCTGCAGGTTCCCGGGATCGAGCTTGACCACCTGCGTCGCCTGACTGGTCTGGCTGATGACCCGGCCGTGCGGGGCGAGCGCCTGCAGCGCGAGCGCGGTCAGTGCGAACGGGCCGAACGCGTTCGCGCCGATGATGAGTTCCAGCCCGTCCTGGGTGACCTTCCGCTCGCGTCCCCCGGTGGTGATGCCCGCGTTGTTGATGAGCCCGTCGATCGGGCCGAGCTTCTGGATTGCTCCGGCCGCGTCCCGGATCGACGCCAAGGACGTGAGGTCCAGGCGCACGAAGTCGACCGTCGCGCCGGGCGCGTACTTGCGGATCGATGCCGCAGCGACCTCCGCCTTCTGTTCGGAGCGAGAGGCGAGGATGATCCTCGCGCCGGCTCCGGCGAGTTGCTCGCTGATGAAGTAGCCGATGCCGGCGTTTCCGCCGGTGACGACGAAGGTCTTTCCCGCTTGCGAGGGCAGGTTCTCCGGGTCCCAGTGGTCATTGGTCACGGGTGGTCCTCTCGGGTTGGGGTGTCTTGCGCTGAGCCGGGGCGCGGCGGTGCGGTCATCCGGTGCACCCCGAAGGCGCGGCGGACCAGGGAGTCGAACGCCCGGTCGGGAAGCAGCCATCTCAGGAACACCATGGGCGTGGCCCCGAGCCCGACGCGGTAGCGCGTGCGCGGACGTCTCGTCTGCGCGATTCGTGCGATCGCCAGGCCGACGACGTCGGGGTCGGACGCGGTGCGCGCGGTGGGCTCTGAACTGGCGGCCAGGTTCATCGCCACCTGGTCGGCCATGCCCTCGTACGGGGTCGAGCGGGCGGAGCTCCGCACATGATCGGCCGCGATGGTGCCCCACTGCGTGCGGATCGATCCGGGCTCGACGATGACGACGCGGATGCCGAACGGTGCCGTCTCCATGCGCAGCGCGTCGCTGAGGGCCTCGACCGCGTACTTGCTCGCGTGGTACCAGCCGCCCAGCGGCGAGACGAGCTTGCCGCCCATCGAGCTCACGTTGATGATCGTGCCGCCGCCCTGCTCCCGCATCAGCGGAAGCAGCAGTTGTGTGAGCCGGGCCAGGCCGAAGAGATTGACCTCGAACTGGTTGCGGGCCTCGTCGAGCGGCGTGCACTCGATCGCGCCATACGATCCGTAGCCGGCGTTGTTGACGAGGACGTCGAGGCGGCCAGACCTCTCGGCAATCGTCTTTACCGCGGCCGAGACGGACGCCTCGTCGGTCACATCGAGGCTCAGGACCTCGATGCCCGTCTCCTTGAGTGACGACATGCGATCCACGCGGCGTGCGGCGGCGTAGACCACGAAGCCCGCATCCTTCAGCCGCCGGGCGGCTGCTGCCCCGATGCCGGAGGAGGCCCCGGTCACGAGTGCGACTCTCTGCATGACGTCATCCCTTGTCCAAAATGTCACTGCGTGCCAAAGCTAACAGCTAGCGCCAAATGTGTGCAACCAGTACGCTGGACTCATGACCGATCGCAGCCCTGGCCTCCGAGAGCGCACACGCAACGCCGTGCAGTGGGAGATCGCAGAGTCCGCCGGCTCCCTCTTCGCCGAGCAGGGCTACGACGAGACGACGATCGACGACGTCGCGGCCGCCATCGGCATGTCGAAGCGGAGCGTGTTCCGCTACTTCGAGACCAAGGAGGATCTCGTCCTCGGCAAGTTCGACGCGCTCGCTGGCGCAATGCTGGCCGGACTGCGAGCCCGTCCTGCCGGCGAGTCGACCTGGGAGTCGCTGCGGGCGATGCTCGCCTTCCTGGTGCCGCACATCGATTCGCAGGGGAGGGACGCCGTGACCGCGCCGCTGCAGCGGCTGATCTTCGAGACGCCCGTGCTCCTCGCGGGCTACCTGAAGCGTCAGCACCAGGTGCAGAAGTCTGTCGTGTCGATTCTTCGAGAGCGTGCCGTGGAGGCCGGCCGGCCCTTTGCGGTGGACGATCCCGCGCCCTGCGTGCTGACGGCCGCCGCGTTCGGGTGCCTGATGGTTGCGCAGCAGGCGTGGCTGGAGAATGACGCAGATTCGTTCGCGGAGGTCCTGGACCGAGCACTGTCCGTACTCGACTGATCCCATCGACCTGCTGTACTGGCGCGCCAGCCCGGGCCAGTCAGATGAGGTCGGCCTGCACGAACGCGAACTTGTCGCCGGCGAAGGTGATGTCGAAGATCCCGCCGGTCCGGCCTCCGGGGAAGCTGCCGGTGAAGTCGACGACGACGTGGAAACCGCCCTCCTGCGGGGTGATGCTGACGAGCCGGGTCGTGGTGTCGTAGCCGATGAAGTAGGCGTCGAAGTACTTCTTGATGCCCGCATGGCGTCGGAACTGGCTGCCCATGGAGGGGTCGTCGAGGACGGCGTCCTCGGTGAAGAACGCGAGGTAGCTGTCGGCGCCATCGCGCCGCGTCCGTACTGGCCCTCCGCTCCCGAACGTGGCCCCAGCCCAAAGACATCCCAGGGCTTTGGGTGTCAAGCGGCGGCTTCGTTGCGATGTGGCCAGGCGGTGGTCTCGTCGTAGAGGGTGCCGGTTTTGAGGCACCCGTGCAGGATGCCAACGAGCCGGTTGGCGACCTGGCGCAGTGCTGCTCGGTGCCCCACCTCGCGGGCGCGGAGCCGGTCGTAGCAGGCGCGCGCACCGGGTGAGACGGTCAAGGCGGTGAAGGCTTGGGAATCGAGGGCGTCGATGAGCCGGTCATTGTGCACATAGCGGGCGAGCATCACCTTCTTCTTACCGGATGCCCGGGTGATCGGGCTGGTGCCGGCGTAGTTCTTGCGTGATTTGGCGCTGACGTAGCGGCCTTCGGCGTCGCCGAACTCTGCGAGCACCCGAGCGCCGAGACCAGTCCCAGCCCCGGTTGTGACAGGAGGACCTCAGCGTCCGGGTGCTGACCAAAATGCTCCTCTCACCTGCGCTTATGCAGAGGTCTCAGGCTGATAGGCCAGACCTGAGCCCTGTTGTCCATGCAGGCCAGAGGCATATCCGTTGGACTTCCGGCCGAAACCACGGGGACCCCGGTCTGCGGTGTCGGGCAGGAGGTAGTACTCCTCCAGCAGGGCGCGTGCGGCGTCGTTGTCGCTGACGGCGCAGTCCCAGATCACCTGCTCGCCGTCGCTGGTGACGTGGAAGGCGAAGAACGCCTTTTCGCGGGCGGCAGTGGCGGCTTCTACCCGTGACCGCGGTGGACGCAGAAGAGCTGGTCTTCGGTGCCGTCGGGGTCGCGGTAGGAGACGATGGCGGGGCCTTGGGCGCTCATGTGGCCGGGCAGCCGGGTGTCGGGGCTCCAGCTGGTGCCGCCGAAGCGGGTCCACCACAGGTTCTGGTCGTTGCCGCCACCGCGGTGCACGCAGTACAGGAAGTTGTTGTAAACGGCCAGGGCGGGGCCCTCCGCGCTCCTGTGGCTGGGCAGCTGGGTGCCGGGGCTCCAGTGGTTGCCGTCGAAGCGGGTCCACCACAGGCTGTCGTCGTTGCCGCCACCGCGGTGCATGCAGTACAAGGAGCCGTTGTAGACGGCCAGGGCGGGGTTGGAGCGGGTGCCGTGGGCAGGGAAGGCGGTGTCGCGGCTCCAGCTGGCGCCGTCGAAGCGGGTCCACCACATCCAATCGCTATTGGAGTCCCTGTAAACGCAGTACAGCATGCCGTTGAAGGTCGCCAGGGCCGGGCCTCGGCTGGTCAAGCCGTTCATAGGGGTGTCGGGGCTCCAGCGGTTGCCGTCGAAGCGGGTCCACCACAGGCGCCTGTCGTTGCCGCCACCGCGGTGCACGCAGTACAGGAAGTTGTTGTAAACGGCCAGGGCAGGGCCGTCGGCGCTGCGATGGGCGGGGAAGGCGATATTGTCGCTCCAGCCCTCATTGCTGCCGGGGTCGTAGACGGTCCACCAGAGCGATTCGTCCCGGTCCCCGCGGTGCACGGCGTACAGGTTGCCGCGGAACTCCGCCAGCGCCGGATTGGACCTGGACAGGTGGCCGGGGAACCTCTCGTTCTCGCTCCAGTTGTGGAAGGTGTTCATGGCCGTCCACCACAGCGAGGTGTCCTGCCTGGGGGCCAGAGAGATGGGGAGGAGCATCCCCGGGGCGAACCAGGGCGACACCAGCCGACAACCGTGGTCCCTGCCGACTCGCTGGATGATAAGAGAACGGATCTGGAAGGAGAGCTCGATCAACCGGCCGAGCGCCCTGGGCCGGATGGCCCTGGCCACGATCTCCCCTACCAGCTCCGAGATCTCGGCGGCGGCTTGGGCGGCTGCGGCGTTGAGGACGATCTCAAAGCCCCACCATCTCGCGTTGGCGTACACCTGCATGCCGTTGGCGTTCAGCTGCGTCTCGAGCTGGCGAGCCCTGTCCTGGTCGGCTTGGGGGAGCTGGCTGGCCTGCTCCTCGAATTCCTTGCGGGCCTTGTCCAGATACTCCCGGGAGATCCGCTGCGCCTCCTCGTGGGAGACGGAGTACGGAATGGCCTGCCAAGCGGCGAGGGCGTCGGCCTCGGCTCTGGCTTGGTCCTGGCTGGTGCTTTCATCGGGCATGCGATCACGTCCCATTCCGTAGGAGGATCCGCCGTGAAGATCGTCAGCGGCCTTGAGTATCCGGCCGTGCCCCACTACCGGCAAGGGCGTGCGGGTGGCCGGATGCGGCCACGGGCACAACGGACCGTCTCGGGCCGGTTGGATACGTGGTCGCAGGCCACTGGGCCTCCGCCGTCCGGTCCGACGTCGGCAGCGGCTCCTAGACGCAGCGGCTTGTCTGTGTCGTGACGGGGCCGGGTGGTGGTCCTGAGCATCCGGCCGAATTGGTGCGGAAACCAGGGCCGATGCGCTGAACTGCGGCTATGCCGTTCCAAGGACCGGACAGAACCATGCTTCTGTCCGGTCAGCCCTCTGCCGTATCCGCCCGATATTTCCCGAGTACTACGGCAACCCGCCTATGTCAGGAGCAAGATAGTGATCAGACGTCTGTTCGCCTGTCCGGCCAGGTCGGCCCGCCGCACCTGATCGCCGAGACCATCCTGGCCGATTTGCGCGAGCAGCAGCGTCCGTCCGCGCTTGAGCGCAGTGTCCTGGCCCGGCAGTTGCTGGTGCTGTCACGCCGGTTGAACGCGGCGATCGGCGCTGTCGGCCGGCTCACCGCCCGTACCGATCCGTCCCCGATCCCGCCGGCGCAGCAGCAGACGACGCTGCGGGCCCTGGAGGAGGCCGCCGCCCGGGTGCGGCAGGTCCTGGCCGAGCTGGAGGTGCGGTGAACAACAAGGCCGGCAAACGTGGCAAGGACATCGCCGGGCTGGTGGCCTACCTGTTCGGGCCGGGGCGCGCCAACGAACACCGCGACCAGCGGGTGATCGCGGCCGATGAGATGCTGGAGGTCGCCGACGGCGCCCGCATGGAATGGGTCCGCGACCGGGCCCGGATCCGCGAGCTCGGCTACGCGCTGGACGACCACCGGGTGCTGGCCCGCGTCGCCCCGGACAGGGGGTGGGTGTGGCATTGTGCGATCGCGTTGCCGCCCGGCGAGGTCCTGGCGGATGAGCAGTGGGCGATCGTCGCCCGCACCGCCGTGGACCGGCTCGGCTTCACCGAAGACGAGCAGACCGGCCGGGCGCCGTGCCGGTGGATCGCGGTACACCACGGCCCCTCGGGGCCCGCACAGGGCGGTAACGACCACATCCACCTGGCGGTCAACCTCGTGCGCGAGGACTCCAGCGTCGCCGCGCCAGGCCGGGACTGGCGGGTCATGTCGAAGCTCTGCGCCGACATGGAGCGCGCCTTCGGCCTGCACGTGGTGGCGGGCCGTCCCGGCCGGGGCCGCCCCGGCTACAGCCGCGCCCAGATCGAACGCGCCCGCCGCACCGGGACCGACGTCGAGCGGCTCCGGGAACACCTGGAGCAAGCTGTGCGCGCCGCCGCGGCGGCCGCGGTGAGCGAGGCGGCCTTCGTCCAGGCGCTCACGCAGGCGGGGGTGTGGGTGCGGCCCCGCTACGCCGACGCCGCCCACACTCACGTCAGCGGCTACGCCGTGGCGCTGGCTCCCGCAGGCGGGGCGAAGACGGACGCGGTGTGGTTCGGCGGCGGCACCCTCGCCGCCGACCTGACGCTGCCGAAACTGCGCCGCCACACCCTGGCCCGCCACGGCGAGGCGGGCACCACTGCGGCCGACGCGCCGGTCCAGTGGGCACACCCCGCTCCGGCCACGCTCATCCCGGCGGGCTGAGGCGGCTCGGCTGCGCAGCCCCGGCGCCGAACCCGTCAAGCCCTCCCCCGCAGCGCGTACGGCGGCCGCACGGCCCGCCCAGCCACACCGCCGAGGCCGGGGCCGGTAAGCGACTTTTCGGAGTTTCCGGAGTGCCTTACGCGCACGCGCGAAGAGCTTCGGCGGGGAGGGTTTCGAGCGAGTTTTGAGCGTTTCGGGGCCGCCTTACGTGCGCGTGCGCGCGAGGCCGGGAGTCGGCAACGGTCCTTGACCGCGGTCCTGCTGACGCGGGGAACTCCTCAAGGATGCGGCGCTCCCCGGCCGGTGCACAAGCATCGAGCACGACAGTCTGCTCGACACCACGCCACGCCGGTCGACGTCGGCCAGGAGCACGCCGCGATGCGCGGCACGGCGGTGTTTTCGGGAGTTTCGGGACGCACGTTCTTCCCGGCCTTCGGAGAGGGTGCGGACCAGTGAGGCCCACCCACCTCCCCGATGGCCGGAAGCGATCTCAGGCGAGGTTGAGCGAATGCCTGGAGGTGTCCTGCGTCGCCACGGCGGCCGCGGGGACCAGGAAGCGGGACACGCTGTGCAGCTTTTCGCAGGTCTCCTCGAGTTCACGTTCGGGGGTGGACTGATGGACCACGCCGGCGCCCGCGCGCAGCCAGGTACGGCCTTCGCGGCGGAAGACGCTGCGCAGGACGAGGGCCGCGTCGATGGTGCCGTCGGCGTCGGCCGTCAGGACGGCGCCGCTGTACAGGCCGCGGGCCTCGTTCTCGGTGCGGCGGATCAGGTCACAGGCGGGGGCCTTGGGGACGCCGGAGGCGGTCACCGCGGGGAACAGGGCGGCGAGCCCGTGCCAGCCCGTACGGCCGGGCTCCAGACGTCCGGACACCTGGGAGGCCAGGTGCTGGACGCTGCCACGTTCCTTGATCGACATGAAGTCGTCGACCCGGACGTTCTCGGGCGCGCAGACGTGTGCCAGTTCCTCGACGGCCAGCCGTACGGAGATGGCGTGTTCGTAGACCTCCTTGGCGTCGCGGTAGAGCTCCTGGCGGCGGGCGCGGTCCAGGTCGTAGCGGCCGTCCAGGGCGCGGGTGCCGGCCAGTGGCTGGGTCAGCACGACACCGTCGGCGTCGACCCTGGCGACGATCTCGGGGCTGAATCCGGCGACCTCCCAGCCGCCGAGGCGCAACAGGAAGGACCGGGCGGGCTGGTTGCCGCGGCGACCGGCGAGGTAGGTGGCGGGCAGGTCGATCTCCTCGGGCACGGGCACCACCCGTGACAGGATGACCTTGTCGAGCCTGCGCCGCCCGATCTCGGTCACGGCGGTGGCGACGGCCCGCTGGTAGGCCAGGGCGCCGTAGGTGCTCACGTCCAGCGCCACGCGGTCGTGCCGGACCTGCTCGGCCTCCTGGCCGAGCAGGCGTTCCATCAGGTCCAGATCGGCCGGATCCAGGGCACGCAGAAGAGCCTTGCCCGGCCGCAGCCTGATCTCACGGGCCGGGACGAACAACTGGGCCAGAGGACCGTCCCCGGCGGGGCCGGCGGGCAGGTCGTGCAGGTGATAGGCGAGTTCGAACGCGGCCCAGCCGTACACGCGCCAGTCACGTACCGGAATCCGCCGCAGAGCCTCGGCCAGCGACTCCAGTGGGGGTCCCGCGGTCGTCGAGGCGGGGATCGCCCCCTGGCCGCTGACGGTGGTGCCCGCCGCTTCGACGCTGAGCGTGAAGTGATCGCCGTCGGCCCAGGCCACCTCTCCACGGCCTTCGTACACCAGATGAGCGCCAGGGGAGTTTCGGGCCAGACGGGTGGCGGTGGCGATGGGATCGGCGGTGAATGCGAGCTCTCGCTCCTGGTAGACGAGCTCGGGCATCTGCTTCCTCTCAAAGAGTTGATCTTGCAGTTTAGGTTAGGCAAACCTAATATAAATAAGGCTTACCTAAACTAGGAGAAGGGGTCGCGATGCAGGGCACGACCTGGAAGGCCGAAACGTACGTCACGGAAAATTCCGGTCAATACCAATCGGCGATGGAGGCGCTCGCGCTGGCGGCCGCCCACCTGCACGCCGGTGGGCGATTCGCCGACGTGGGATGTGGCGCCGGTGAAATCGCCGCCGCGATGGCCGAGCGCGAATTCGAGGTCACGGCGAACGACGCGTCGCCGTCCATGGTCGAGGCCACCAGGGCGCGCTGCGCCGGCCTGAAGGTGAGCGCCGAGGTTCAGGACGCGCACCGGCTCGACCTGCCGAGGGAACACTTCGACGTGGTCCACTCCTCGTGGATGCTGCACTGGCTGACCGACCCCGAGCACGCCGTCCGGACCATGGCCCGCGCGCTGCGGCCAGGCGGGCAGCTCATCCTGCAGTGGAGCTTCGGTCAGCCCGCCGCCGAAGGATTCCCGATGCGGGAGATCCTGGAGGGCGTGATCGCGCGCCCGGCCTGGCGTGAGCGGCTGGCGGCGACGCCGCTGGCGATGTTCCAGCACCCCGCCGATGTCGTGTGCGCGCTGCTGCGCGCCGAGGGCCTGGAGATCGAGCTGACCCAGCCGGACGTGGACGTGCCGGGCCCCAAGGATCCCCGGTCGCTGCGCCGGGTGACCAGGACGACCGCGTTCTCGGCACAGGCCGACGTCCTGGGTGAGGACGCGGACGCGTTCATCGACGAGGCGTTGCTGGCGCTGTTCGAGGCCGGGCAGATGAACGTGCACAACACCCGGGTGATCGCCCGCCGACCCGGCGGCGCGCCCGTGCCCGCCGCGCGCACACGCGCCTTCCCGCTGTCGGCCGGGCAGTTGCGGGTCGAGCAGGTCGAGGATCTGACGCCGCTGATGCGCCGCTTCGTCTTCACCGTGGAGAACCCCGACGAACTGCCGGTGGAGGAGCCCGGCGAGATCATCACCCTGATCTGGCCCGCGCCGGGCGCCACGGAGGCGGTCCTCCCCGAGATCGGCCGCTGGCGTTTCCCCGCCCACGCGGGCCGTCAGGTGACCCGCAACTACACCGTGCGCGCCTACGACCCGGACCGGCGCCTGGTCACGATCGACTTCTTCCTGCACGGCGACCACGGTCCGGCCTCCCGCTGGGCATCGGCCGCCGTCGCCGGGGACCGGATCGGGTACGGCGGCACCCGGGTGCACTGGGTGAGCGACCCGGCCGCCGAATGGACGTTGCTGGCCGGTGACGAGACCGCGCTGCCCGCCATCGACGCGATCGCCGAGACCAGACCCGCCGGGCATCCGGTGTTCGTCGTGGTCGAGGTCCGGGACGAGGCCGAGCGACCCGCCCTGGCCGCTCCCGGAGCACAGATCACCTGGCTGTATCGGGGTGACAACCCTCCCGGAGCGTCCCGCGCGATCGAGGCCGCGATCCGCGACCTGGACCTGCCGGCGGGCCGCGGGCAGATCTGGGCGGCGGGAGAGTCTCTGAGCATCCAGTCGTTGCGCCGCCACCTGCTGGAGGAGCGCGGTCTGAGCCGTGACCAGGTCAGTGCCCTGGGCTACTGGAACCACCCTCGTTCGGCCGCCGGACGGAGCTGACCGGGACGTGCCTGCCCGCCCGCCGACGGGTGGGCGGACAGGCACACCGGACATATCCGTGCGTGTCTCAGTACACATCTCAACGGACACGGCGCCCCCAGCGGAGCAGGGTCGCCAGGTAGAGGCCGCCGACCGCGGCGGTGACCACCCCGACGGGGAGGCGGCCTCCGGGAAACAACCACTGGGCGAGGGTGTCGGCGGCCAGGAGCAGCGCCGCCCCGCACAGCGCCGGTGACCACAGCGCGGTGGGTCCTCCTCCGCTCATCCGGGCCGCGATCTGCGGTGCGGCCAGTGCGACGAAGGGAACGGGCCCGGCGGCGGCGACCGCTCCCGCGGTCAGCCCGACACCGATGAGCATCGCCAGCAGGCGCGTCAGGTCGGGACGGACTCCCAGCGCTCTGGCGCTGTCCTCTCCCAGCTCCAGCGTTCGCAGCCGGGACAGCAGCGGGACCAGAGCGGGAAGCAGCACGACGGTCAGCACGGCGACCGGCAGGACCTGCTCCCAGGTCCTGCCGTTCAGCGAGCCGACCAGCCACTCCGCGGCGGCGCGCACGTCGGTCTGCTCGGCCCTGGACAGCAGGTAGGAGGTGACCGCGGTCAGCATCGCGGCCAGGCCGATGCCGACGATCACCATGCGCTGCCCGTGCAGCCCCGACCGGTAGGCCAGCAGGAACACCGCGGCCCCGGTGACCAGGCCGCCCGCTACGGCGCCGCCCGCCACCGCCGCGGCGCCCGCGTCGAACACCAGGATCTGCAGGACCGCTCCCGCGGAGGCCCCCGCGGTGAAGCCGATCACGTCGGGGCTGGCCAGCGGGTTGCGGCCGACACTCTGGAACACCATCCCGGCCGCGCCGAGGGCCAGACCCGCCAGTACGGCCACCAGCACCCGCGGCAGCCGTACCGACCAGACCAGATAGCCGGTCGCCTGCTCGCCGGTGCCGGTGAGGGCGGCCCAGACCTCGGCGGGGCTCAGCGCCATGGCGCCGACCAGGACGCCGGTCAGGGCCAGCACCGCCACCGCGACCGTCAGGAACAGGCCCGTCGCCAGCGCCCGCGGCCGGGCCCGCGCCGACAGGCCCCCCGGCAGCCTCACCGTCCGGCCGGGCGGACGCAGCTCGGAAACCGACGAGGTCACGTGACCACCACCCGGGGCCTGCGGGCCACCGCGATCAGGACGGGCGCGCCGAGGAAGGCGCACACGACCGCGACCTGGATCTCGGCGGGCCGGTCCACCAGCCGGCCCACGATGTCGGCGGCCAGCAACAGGGTCGGGGCCAGCAGCGCCGACGCGGGCAGCACCCACCTCTGGTCGGGACCGAAAAGGGCGCGTGCCAGATGCGGCACGGCCAGCCCGAGGAAGGCGATCGGCCCCGCGGCCGCGGTCGCGGCGCCGCACAGGACGGTCACCGCGACGACGGTGGCGAGCCTGGCCCTGGCCAGGTTGACGCCGAGCGCGGCGCCCGTCCCCTCACCGAGCGCGATCACGTTGAGGGCTCGGCCGAGCGGGAACGCCAGTGCGAGCCCGGCCAGGATCGGCCACGCGACGGCCGAGACCACGCCGGACTCCCGTCCCGCGAGCGCGCCGACCGCCCAGAACCGGAACCGGTCCAGCGTGATCGGATCCAGCAGGATCGCCCCCTGCACCAGGGCCAGCAGGGCGGCCGAGACCGCCGCCCCGGCCAGCACCATCCGGATCGGGGTGGGACCGCCACGGGTGGTGGCCCCGATCGCGTACACCGCGACGGAGGCCAGGGCGGCTCCGGCGAAGGCGAACCAGAGCTGCCCGCCCGCGGTGTCCACCCCGAGGGTGAGAAAGGC
Organism: Streptosporangium sp. NPDC051022; assembly: GCF_040683035.1. NCBI lineage: Bacteria > Bacillati > Actinomycetota > Actinomycetes > Streptosporangiales > Streptosporangiaceae > Streptosporangium > Streptosporangium sp. NPDC051022. The sequence goes on from NZ_JBFBCF010000021.1 coordinate 21,980, forward strand.
GACCACCATCGCCAGCGCGGCCCCGGCGTTGACGCCGAGCAGGCCGGGGTCGGCCAGCGGGTTACGGGTGAGCGCCTGCATCAGCGCCCCTGCCGTGCCAAGAGCCGCCCCGGCCAGGATGCCGAGCAGTGTGCGCGGCAGCCGCAGGTCGTGCACGACGGCGGCGGCGTCCGATCCGTCGGGATGCAGCAACAGAGACCACACCTGGCCGAAGGGGATGAAGCGGGTGCCCACGCCGATGCTCAGCGAGGCGACCAGCAGCAGTGCCCCGGCCGCGCCCACCAGGATCAGTGGGCGGGCCCGGGCGTTCACGCCGGTGGCCACGGCAGGGCGCGGATGCGCTGGGCGCCGAGGAAACGCACCACGTGCGCGACCACCTCGGCCTCCTTCTCGATCAGGTAGAAATGGCCGCCGGGGAAGACCGACAGGCCGGTGAAGCGACGGGTTATCTCACGCCACCGGTCGGCGTCGCCTTCGAACACCTCACGGTCGCTGTCGCCGAAGAGCACGGTCACCGGGACGTCCAGCACCGGCTTAAGGTCGGGCAGGTAGTTCCCGATCAGCGTGAAGTCGGTCCGGAAGGCGGGCAGGACCAGGTCGCGGAAGTCGGGGTCGGCCAGCATCTCCGGCGGGGTGCCCCCCAGTTCGTGCAGATGCTCGATGATCCGTTCATCGTCGAATCCAGCCACGGCCGACGGCAGGTCGCGCTGACGGCGCGGGCTCTGGCGGCCCGACAGGGCCAGTCCCAGAGGGCTCCGCCCGCGCCTCTCCAGCCTCCGGGTCACCTCGAAGGCGACGGAGGCGCCCATGCTGTGACCGAACAGGACGGTTGGGACGTCCATGTGGGGGGCCAGGACCTGGGTCACGGCGTCGGCCAGGACGGACATGTCCTCGATCGGCGCCTCCTCGAACCGGCGCTCCCTGCCCGGGTAGGCCAGGCCGAGGACCTCCAGGTCGGCGGGCACGCGCGTGCTCCAGCCCCGGAAGAAGTTGGCCGAGGCCCCGGCGGGGCCGAAGCAGACGATCCGCCCCGCCGGATTCGGATGGGCCTGCCAGCCGCGGATCCACATCGGGTCCAGATCAGCCATGTCCAGCCTCCGCCCCTTCCGTGCCCGGCTCGCCGTCAAGCTCGCTGTCGAGCTCGTCGTCGGTCATGGCCTCGATCTCCAGGTAGAGTTCGGCGACCTGGGCGGTGCGGTCGTCGCCGATCTGGTCGGCCAGCCTCGACACCGTCGGATGCCGCAGGATGTCGTGGACCGAGACCGCGTCGGTGTCCAGCGCGTCCCGCAGTCTGCCGACGATCACGGTGGCCAGCACCGAGTCGCCACCGAGCAGGAAGTAGTCGTCGTCCGCGCCGACCTTCTCCAGCCCGAGCGCCCTGGACCAGACGAGGGCGATCACCTGTTCCAGCGCGGTGACCGGCTCGGCCCGTCCCGGCGTCTGTGCCTGGGCGGTGACCAGCGCGGTCAGCGCGCGGCGGTCGACCTTGCCGTTGCCGGTCAGCGGCAGGGCGTCGACGACGACCACCAGGTCCGGGACCATGTGCGCGGGCAGCCGTTCGGCCACGTGCGCCGTGATCTCCTCCTCGGTGAGGCCTCCGGCCGCGGCCACCACGGCGTGCAGTCGCGGCGCGCCGTTCCTGACGACCAGGGCGGTGGCCTGGCGCACGGCGGGATGGGAGGTCAGGGCAGCCTCGACCTCGCCGAGCTCGATCCGGAAACCGCGGATCTTCACCTGGTGGTCGGCGCGGCCGAGGAACTCGATCGTGCCGTCCTGCCAGTACCTGGCCCGGTCGCCGGTGCGGTACCAGCGCGCGCCGTCCAGGAAGACGAACCGGTCGGCGGTGCGCTCGGGGTCGCCCCGGTAGCCCTCCGCCACGCCCGCGCCACCGATCCACAGTTCGCCGGGCACCCAGTCGGGGCAGTCCCGGCCCTGGGCGTCGGCCACCCGGCAGCGCACGTTCCGCAGCGGCGCGCCGTAGGGGACGCTGGTCCAGCCCGCGGGGGTACGGCCGGCGACGACCTCCTGGAAGGTGGAGTGGATCGCGGTCTCGGTGGTGCCGCCCAGACCGGCGAAGCGGCAGCCCGGAACCTGGGCGGCGAGTCTGGTCGGCAGGTCGACGCCGACCCAGTCACCGCCGAGCAGGACCGCGCGGAGGGTCGGGCCGAGCGGGTCGCGTTCGGCGGCCGTCAGCAGCATGTCGAGCAGGCTCGGCACGCAGTTGAGCACGCTCACCCGATGCGCGTGCACCTGGCGCACCCACGACTCGGCGTCCCGGCGTGCCTCCTCCTCGATGGTGACCACGGCGCCGCCGGTCGACAGCGGCGCGAAGATGTCGAAGACCGACAGGTCGAAGTCGAGCGCCGACAGAGCGAGCGTCCGGTCGTCCGGGCCGAGGGCGAACCTGTCGGTGAGGTCGGCGACGGTGTTGGCGGCGGCCAGGTGGGAGACCTCCACGCCCTTCGGCTCGCCGGTCGATCCCGAGGTGAACAGCACGTAGGCGACGGCCTCGGGGGCGGTCGCGGCCGGTTCGGCCAGCGGCTCGGGCCAGTTCAGCGCGTCCTGGTAGGCCAGGCTCTGGCCGAGCACCACGTCGGCCCCGGCCCTGGCGATGATCCGTTCGGCTCTGGCCTGTGGCTGTTCGACGCCGATCGGCACGTAGTGGCCTCCGGCGGCGAGCACACCGAGGACGGCCACCACCTGTTCCGGGCCCTTGGGCAGGCGGATCGCGACCGGGTCGCCGTCGCGCACGCCGTGCGCGCGCAGCGCCCCCGCCACCCGCAGGGCCCCTTCCGCCAGCTCGCCGTAGGTGGTCGTGCTTCCGGAGCCGAGGAGGGCGGGGGCCTGGGGGGTGCGGGCGGCCTGGGCGAAGAAGAGGCCGTGCAGCGGGAGAGCCGGCAGGGGGCCGTCGGTGTCGTTGGCCTCGGCTCTGACCTTCAGAGTGGCGGCGGGCAGTAGCGGCCCGACGGGCTCGTCCCACGCCTCGGGGCCGCCGATCCTGGCCAGCAGGGTGCGGAAGGCGGCGAACATGTCCTCGGGCAGGCCGTCGGGGAACGCCCCGGCGCGGACGTCCCAGTTGGCGAGCAGGCCGCCGTGGAACTCGGTGATCTGTGCGTCGAGCAGTACCTGCGGTCCCTGGGAGACGATCCACACCGGCTCTCCCAGGCAGGACTCGACCTCGGGGCCGAACAGCTCGCCCAGGTCCAGGGCGCTGGTGAACACCACGGGGGCCAGCACCGGTGCGCCCTGCTCGCGGGCCAGGTCGCGCAGGACGTCCAGGCCGGCGTAGGAGGAGTGCGCCGCGGCCTCGTGCATGCGTTCCTGGATCCGGGCGGCCCGCTGCGCGAAGGTGCGCCGCTCGGTCAGGTCCACCTCCAGCATGATCGAGCCGGTGAAGTCGCCGACCAGGTTGTCCACATCCGGGTGCAGCGGGCGGCGGTCGAACAGCGGCACGTTGAGCAGGAACCGGGGTTCGCCGCTCCAGGCTCCGACGACCTCGGCGAACACGGTCGCCACGGCGACGGCGGGGGTGAGACCGCGGGCACGCGCCGCGGTGGTGAGGCGGTCGCGTTCGTCCGGGGAGAGCCAGTGGTGCAGCCGGGTGACCCGGTCGGGCTCCTCGGGGTCGGTGCGCAGGGGCAGGGCGGGGGCGCCGGGCAGGTCCGGCACCCGCTCGCGCCACCAGGCGACGTCGCGCTCGGCCGGGTGCCGGGCGGCGCGGACCGCCTGGTAGCCGGCGAAGGTGCAGCCGATCTCGGGAAGCCGCGCGGCAGGGTCCCGGTACAGGGCGACCAGGTCGGACAGCAGCACCCGGTAGCTGCGGGCGTCGGCGGCGAGCATGTCGACGTCCACGTGCACCCGGGTACCGCCGCCGGGCAGCAGGGTGACCCTGATGTCGAACATGCGGCCCGCGGCCACGTCGAGGAGCTGGTGGGAGAGCCGGTCGCGCAGCTCCGCCAGGCGGTTCTCCGCCTCCTGCGGCGTGGCCTCGCGCAGGTCCAGGACCTCGATTTCCGCACCTCTGGTCCATGCCTCGATCACCTGCCGGCCGTCGTCGGTGACGCGGGCGCGCAGCATCGGATGCCGCTCGGCCAGCGCGGCGACCGCGGTGCCGAGCCTGGCCGGGTCGACGCCGTGGCCGTCGAACTCGGTGTAGAGGTGGGCGGCGACCGAGCCGAGTTCGGCCGATCCACCCCGGCCGACCCAGTAGGCGTGCTGCATCGAGGCCAGCGGGAACGGGCCGTCCACGTCCACGAGCGCCGGAGCCGGTTCGGCCTCGGGTACGGCCTCGGCCTCGGGCTCGGGTGAGGGAGCGATCAGGCGTGCCCACTCGGCCAAGGTGGGGGTGCGGGCCAGGTCGCCGAATCCGACGGCGACGCCGGCCCGTCGGCAACGGTCGGCGATCCGCATGAACCGGATCGAGTCCAGGCCGAGGGCGATCAGATCGTCGTGGTCGCCCGGCGGGGTGGTGCCCGCACCGAGCTGCTCGGTGGCCAACTGCCGGAGGTCGTCGATCGTCAGCATGAAGTGAAGGTGTCCTTTGCTTCCTTGACGGTGCGGACGGTAGGGGACGGCTGTGCTCTAGGAGGAGGCCAGGGCGACGGCGAGCGCCGCCGGGGTCTTGTTCGTGAACAGATCACGGACACCGAGTTCGGCGCCCCGCTCGCGGGCGGCCCGCACGAGCCGGACGGCCGCCAGGCTGTCACCGCCCAGTTCGAAGAAGTCGTCCTCGGCCCCGACCGACTCCAGGCCGAGAACCTCGGCGAAGGCGGCGCACAGCGCCTCCTCCGCCGGAGTCCGCGGTGCTCGCCCGGCCCTGGCCTCGGGCGCGGGGGCGGGTAGCGCGGCCCTGTTCAGCTTGCCGTTGGGCAGCAGCGGCAGTGCCGACAGCGTCATGACGGCGGAGGGGACCATGTGGTCGGGCAGTTCGGCGGCGACCGCGCGCCGGACCGCCGTGGGGTCCACGGTGCCGTGGGCGTCGACCACGTAGCCGATGAGCCGTCGCAGTCCTGGGCGTTCCTCCCGGACGGTCACCACCACCGGGCGCTCACCGGCCGCGCGGCGCAGTGCCGCCTCCACCTCGGCGGGCTCCACCCGGAAACCGCGGATTTTGACCTGGTCGTCGGCGCGGCCGAGGAACTCCAGCTCGCCGTCGTCCCGCCAGCGCATCAGGTCGCCCGTCCGGTAGAGGCGCTCGCCCGCCGGCCCCGTGACGAAACGTTCGGCGGTCAGGTCGGGGCGGCCCAGGTAGCCCTCGGCCAGCCCGTCGCCGCCCACGTACAGCTCGCCGGGAACTCCGGGGGGCACGGGCAGGCCGGCGCCGTCCAGGAGCGCCACCGTCGCGCCGTACACCGGGCGGCCGACCGCCGGGCCGCGCCCGGGCAGCACCCGGGCGATCAGCGAGTCCACGGTGGCCTCGGTCGGGCCGTACAGGTTGAAGGCCGCCGTCCCGGGCAGTTCGGCCAGCCGCTGCCACAGCGCGGGCGAGACCGCCTCTCCGCCGAAGCCGAGGACCGCGGGCAGCCGCCCTCCGTGCTCGGTCTCCAGCCAGCGCAGCGTCTCCTCCAGCAGCGAGGGGGTGAGCTCGATGAAGTCCAGCCTCCGCTTGTCGACGGCGGCGGCGAGGGTGCGCGGGTCGGCGTAGGTGTCGTAGGGCAGGACGTGCAGCTCGTGCCCGTCCAGCAGCCACAGCTGCGGCTGCCAGGAGGCGTCGAAGGAGAAGGACCAGGCGTGCCCGACTCGCAGCCGATCCCGCCTGGTGCGCTCGCGGGCGGTCTTGAACAGGTCCTCGCGGTGGCTGTGGAACAGGTTGACCAGGCCCCGGTGCGGGACGACGACGCCCTTGGGCCGCCCGGTCGAGCCCGAGGTGTAGATCACGTACGCCGGGTGGCCGGGGTCGATCGGCACGGCGAGGTCGTGTCCCGGCAGGCCGGACAGGCGGGCCGCCGTCTCCGGGGCGTCCAGGTCGATCAGGCGCGTCCCGTCCGGCGGCGCGGGCACGTCGGCCCCGCCCGCGGTCAGCAGGATCGCCGGACGGGCGTCGGCCAGGACGTAGGCCAGGTGGTCCGCCGGGTATCCGGTGTCCAGCGGGACGTAGGCGGCGCCGGACTTGAGCACCGCCAGGATCGCCACCATCGTGTCCGGCGAGCGGGGAAGCGCCAGCGCGACCCGCCCGCCCGGCGCCGCCCCCTCCGCGGCCAGCAGCCTGGCCAGCCGGTTGGCCCGTTCGTTGAGCTGCTCGAAGGACAGGCTGCCGCCCTCGACGGCCAGCGCCGGATGATCGGCCGAGACCGCCGCCTGCCGTTCGAACAGGTCGGTCGCGGTGACCGCGGGCACCGGCCGGGGGTGTGGTCTGCGCGCCCACTCGCCCAGGACCAGCGGGCGCTCCTCGGCGAGCAGCAGGTCCAGCTCGGTCACCGGCACCTCGGGGTCGGCCACGGCCTGCGCCAGGATCTGCTCCAGCCTGCGCATCAGCTTGACCACGGTGGCCTCGTCGAACAGCGCGCTGCGATAGGTCGCCTCGATGGACAGGCGGGTGCCGAGCAGGAACGCCTCGAAGGACAGGTCGAGCTGGGCGGTGCCGTTGTGGAAGGTCTCCCAGGTCACCTCGAGCCCGGGGAGTTCGGGGCCGGTCATGCCCTGGGTGAGGAAGACGATCGTGACGTCGAACAGCGGCCCGCGGTCCAGCCTCCGCTCCACGCCGAGCTCGTCCAGCAGCAGGTCGAAGGGGACGTCCTGGTTGGCGTACGCCTCGGCGCACACCTCTCTGACCCGCCCGAGCAGTTCCCGGAAACAGGGGCGGCCGCTCAGGTCGACGCGCAACGCCAGCGTGTTGCCCAGGTTGCCGATCAACCGGGTCAGCTCGGCGTGGTCGCGGTTGAGGGTGGGCGTGCCGATCGCGACCTCTTCGGACTGGGCGTAGCGGCCCAGCAGTGCGGCCAGTCCCGCCACCAGCGCCATGAACGGGGTCGCCCCGGCGCTCGCGGACAGCGCGGTGAGTCCGCCGGTGAGGTCGGCGGGCAGGTGGTGGGTGTGGCGGCCGCCCTCGCCGCTGACCGTGGCGGTGCGCTCGCGGTCGGTGGGCAGGTCGATCCTGGCGGGCGGCGGGGTGAGCCTGGCACGCCAGGCCTCGATCTGGCTCCGGTCGGGGTCACGCTGCCACCGGTCGCGGTGCCAGGCCGCGAAGTCGGCGTACTGCACCGATAACTCGGGCCGCGTCTCCGGCCTGCCCTCCGCGAGGTCGCGGTAGGCGGCGCTCAGCTCCGCCGACAGCACCCCGAACGTCATCCCGTCCCAGGCGATGTGCTGTACCACCATGACCAGCACGTGCCGCTCGTCGGCCAGCCGTACCAGCACCAGGCGCAGCGGGCTGCCGCCGGCCAGGTCGAACGGGTCGCGTCCCGCCTGGCGTGCCAGCGCGGCCAGCGCCGGTTCTCGCTCGGCTTCCGGAAGACCGCTCAGGTCCCGCTCGTGCCACTCGGGGGCGAGCCGGTCCAGCACGAGCTGGTACGGCGCGCCGTCCTGATCGGTCCGGTAGACGGTGCGCAGCACCTCCTGCCGGTCGGCGACCCTGCCGAAGGCCTCCCGCAGCAGGGCCGGGTCGAGTGGTCCGGCCAGCCTCAGCATGATGCACACGTTGAACGCCGCGCCGCTCGGGTCGACCTGGTGGATGAACCACATCCGCTGCTGGGCGTAGGACAGCGGGACCGGCTCCCCCGCGGGGCGGCGCGGAATCCTGGCCCGTTCGGCGGGAGCGGCCAGGCCACGCTGATCGAGCCTGCGGCGTAGTAACTCGCGGAGCCGTTCCTCCCGCGTCAGGGTGTTCCCGGCCGTCACGCCATCGCCTTTTCGATCTTCGGAAGGATCTGGTCGATCGCCCAGGACGTGTTCAGCACGCCGGGGGCGATCAGCGGGAAGGCCAGCGAGCCGTCGACCGTGACGTACCGGCCTTCCTTGACCGCCGGGATCTTCGAGAAGACCGCGTTGCCCTCGAAGGTCTTCTGCGCGTCGGGAGAGGGGAAGAAGACGATGACCAGGTCGGCGTCGATGAGGTCCAGGCGCTCGGCGCTCACCTCACGCTTGGCGCCCAGCTCCCGTACCTTGGGCGACAGTTCGAAGCCGAAGGAGGAGAACATCCGGGCCGAGGCCTCGTTCGGATCGGTCACGGTGGGGATCTGCGCCAAGGTGGCTCCCTGGGTGAAGGTGAACGTCTTGCCCTGCCAACCGGGGTGGTCGGCACGGATCTTGGCGAACCTGTCCTCGACCTCCTTGATCGCGGCGGCCGCCTTGTCCTCGGCGCCCAGCGCTCTGCCGATCAGGGTGGTCTGCTGCTGCCAGGTGTCCTGGAAGGGCGCCTCGCCCTCGTAGCTGATCACCGGGGCGATGGGGGACAGCTTGGCGAAGTCGTCGGGAATGCCCCGGTGCATCCCGGCCAGGATCAGGTCGGGCTTGAGCGCGAGGATCTGTTCGACGTCGACGGTGTTGGCCTCGAGCAGGGTGGGTGTCCTCCCCTGCAGCTTGGCGGCCACCCAGGGCTCGATCTCACCGGGGTGACCGGCCGCCTTGGGCATGCCGACCGGAACGACGCCGCACGCCAGGGCGGCATCGGCCGTCCCGGTGGGGAAGCCGACGGTGACGACCCGCTCGGGCCGCTTGGGGATGGTGATCTGGCCGAGTTTGGTGGCGATCGTGCGGGGGAATCCTCCCGCGTCGGCGACGGGCGCGGCCGACCCTGTCGCCGCGGCGGGGGTCGCGGCATCGGTGGCGGCTCCGCAGGCGGTCAGCAAGAGGCCCGCGCCAACGGCTGCCCCCGCCCCCAGAAACCTCCTCCGGTCCATCGGAGTGAGGGTGAAAGGACGCTGGGACATCTGGACCTCCGGTCGAACATGAGGTAGATCAATGTTTGGATAGGCTAGCCTAAATCATGTTTGGGTAGCCTAACCTAAATTAATCTCGTACATTCGCCTCATGCAATACCTCTCCGCCTGAATCGCCGCGCCGGAAACCCCGACTCCGCTGGAGTTCTGATGCCGTCAGCCGCCCCTGCTCCCCTGCCTTCCGGACTCACTCCCTGGCCGCCCGATTTAGCCGTTTGTTACCGCGAAAAGGGCATTTGGAATGGCCGCACCCTTGGAGCCCTGCTCACCGAGTGGGCCCGCGCCTACGGTGAGAGCACCGCGCTGGTGGCCGGCGAGGACCGTCTCACCTACCGGGACCTCGACCTGCGTGCCGACCGGATGGCCGCCGCGCTGGCCGGCCTGGGCATCCGCCCCGGCGACCGGGTCCTGGTCCAGCTGCCCAACACCGGCGCGTTCGTGATCCTGTTCTTCGCCCTGGTACGCCTGGGAGCGGTGCCGGTCCTCACCCTGCCCGCCCACCGGATCACCGAGATCGGCCATCTGGCCCGGCTGTCGGAGGCCGTCGCCTACGTCATCCCCGACGTACTGCAGAGCGACGGGTTCGACTACCGCGAGCTGGCCCGCGCGGTGCTGGAGCAGGCGCCGACGGTGCGGCACGTCCTGGTCGACGGCGACCCGGGACCGTACCTCGCGCTGGCCGGCCTGGACGCCGAACCGCGGGAACTGCCCGAGCCCGACGCGACCGACGTCGCGCTGCTCCTGGTCTCGGGCGGGACGACCGGAGTGCCCAAGCTCATCCCCCGGACCCACCAGGACTACGGCTACAACGCCAGGGCCAGTGCCGAGGTCTGCGGACTGGACGCCGACAGCGCCTACCTGGCCTGCCTGCCCGTGGCGCACAACTTCGCCCTGGCCTGCCCCGGCGTGCTGGGAACCCTCAGCGTCGGAGGCAAGGCCGTACTGGCGCCCTCACCCGCACCGCACGACGCGTTCCCGCTCATCGAGGCCGAAAAGATCACCATCACCGCGCTCGTGCCGCCGCTGATCCCGCTGTGGCTGGAGTCGGCCGAATGGGACCCCGCCGACCTGTCCAGCCTGCGCGTCCTGCAGGCCGGCGGATCCAAGCTGCCCGAGGAGGTCGCCCGGCGGATCCCCGACGGCCTGGGCTGCGCGGTCCAGCAGGTGTTCGGCATGGCCGAGGGGCTGCTCAACTACACCCGCCTCGACGACGACCCCGAGATCGTCGCGGTGTCCCAGGGGCGCCCGCTCTGCCCCGAGGACGAGATACGCGTCGTCGACGGCGACGGCGTCCCGGTCGCTCCCGGGCAGGTGGGCGAACTGCTGACCCGAGGCCCCTACACGCTGCGCGGCTACTACCGCGCGCCCGAGCACAACGCCACCGCCTTCACCGCCGACGGCTACTACATCTCCGGCGACCTGGTCCGGCAGCTGCCCTCGGGACACCTGGTCGTCGAAGGACGGGTGAAGGACACCATCGACCGGGGCGGGGAGAGCGTCTCGGCAGAGGAGATCGAGAACCACCTGCTCACGCACCCCTCGATCCGCCGGGCCGCCGCCGTCGGACTGCCCGACACAGGCCAGGGAGAGCAGCTGTGCGCCGTCGTGGTGCCCGACTCGGCTTCCCCCGAGCTCCGGGAGCTACGCCTCTTCCTGATGGAACGCGGGCTGGCAGCCTTCAAACTGCCGGACCGGCTGGAAGTCGTCGAGCACTTCCCCCTCACCGCGGTCGGAAAGATCGACAAACGTGCCCTTGCCCAGCTGATCAGTCAGCGATCCCCCGCGTGACCACCCACGAGAGGAATGGCGTGCCCACCTTCGACCCCGCCTCCCCCGACGCCCCCCTGGACCTGCTCGGGGTCGGGTTCGGACCCGCGAACCTGGCACTGGCGATCGCGCTGCGCGAGCACAACGACCATCCCGCGGCGCATCCGGTGACGGCCCTGTTCGCCGAGAGCCAGCAGTGTTTCGGCTGGCACCGCGGCATGCTGATCGAGGGCGCCACGATGCAGGTGTCCTTCCTGAAGGACCTGGCCACGATGCGCCGCCCCACCAGCGAGTACGGATTCCTCTCCTACCTGCACGAACGAGGCAGGCTGGCCGACTTCATCAACCACAAGACGATGTTCCCCACCCGGGTGGAGTTCCACGACTACCTGGAGTGGGCGGCGGCCCGCTTCGGCTCCCAGGTGCGCTACGGCACGCGCGTGGAGACGCTACGGCCGGTCCGGGCCGACGACGGCACGATCGTGGCCGTCGACGCGCTGACCTCCGACGGCACGCTCGTCGGCCGGGCCCGCAACGTGGTACTGGGCATGGGGCTGCGCCCGTACCTGCCGGAGGATGTCCGCACTGGCGAGCGGATCTGGCACACCAGCGAACTGCTCGGCCGCCTGCAGGCCCTGCCGTCTCTGCGTCACCGGCGTTTCGTCGTCGTCGGCGCCGGGCAGAGCGCGGCCGAGGCGGTCGAGCACCTGCACCGCTCCTACCCCGAGGCCGAGGTGCACGCCGTCTTCAGCCGGTACGGCTACAGCCACGCCGACGACAGCGCGTTCGCCAACCGCATCTTCGACCCCGGTGCCGTGGACGACTTCTACGACGCCCCCGAACACGTCAAGCAGCGACTGCTCGCCTACCACGGCAACACCAACTACTCCGTCGTCGACCTCGACCTCATCGAGGAGCTGTACCGGCGGGTCTACCAGGAGAAGGTCTCCGGCTCCGCCCGGCTGCACATCCTCAACACAAGCCACGTCACGGCCCACGAGGAGCTGCCCGACGGTGTGCGCGTGGAGGTCGACACGGCGGGATCTTCCACCCGGACGTCGCTGCCGTGCGACGCCCTCGTCTACGCGACGGGCTACCGGCCCGCGGACCCGACGGCCCTGCTGGGAGAGCTCGCCCCGCTGTGCGAGACCGACGAGCCGGGCAGGCTCAAGGTCGCGCGCGACTACCGGGTCCTCACCTCCGCCGAGCTGCGCTGCGGCATCTATCTGCAGGGCGGGACCGAGCACACGCACGGCATCTCCTCCTCGCTGCTGTCGAACAGCGCGATACGGGCCGGAGAGATCCTGGACTCGGTCATGCGCCACCGGCAGAGCGGCACCGCCGAACCGGCCCGCTCCCATCTGGCCACCCGTTAGAGACCCCCACCTGGCCCCGCTGGAAATCGTCCATGAGGCCCGCCTGCGCGCGCTCCGACGAGCCATCGCACAGGCGGGTATCTGAACCTTCCCATGCCGGGTCACCCAGGATCGGCTTCATCGCTCCCGGAGTGGGCGAAGGGCCGAGAGGGTCCGATGGAACCGGGCGAGCAACAGGGCGGCGGTGACGGCGAGACCGGCGAACAACCCCAGCCAGGTTCCCAGGGTGTCCAGTCCGGCCGGTACGGCCAGCAGCCAGGCGGCGGGCAGCCCCACGAGCCAGTAGCCGACCAGGGTGAGCCGGAAGCCGCCTTTGGTGTCGTCGAGGCCGCGGAGCAGCCCCACCCCGACGTTCTGCGCGCAGTCCACGAACTGCATGACGGCCGCCACCGTGAGCAGGCTCCTGGCGATTCCCATCGCCGTGTCGTCACCGGTGTCCAGGAACGGGCGCAGCACCAGGTCGGGCAGCGCCAGGTAGACCACGGCCACGACGCCCATCGCACCGGCGCCGCAGGCCAGGGCGGTGCGCGCGATCCGGCGCGCGGACGGCGTGTCGCCGAGGGCGGCCTCTCTGCTGACGCCGATGGACGCCGCGTGCGACAGGCCGACCGAGATCTGGAAGACGATGTAGACGAGCTGGTTGACGGCGGTGTGCGCGGCCAGCGCGGCGGTGCCGAAGGTGCCGACGAGCAGGGCGACGACGGAGAAGAAGCCCGCCTCGGAGCCGTAGGTGGCGGCGATGGGCACGCCCAGCCCGGTGAGCCTGCGCAGCGTGGCGGGACGGGCCCGCCAGACACGCAGGTCGAGCATCGGGGCGAGTTCGGGGTCTCGCCGCGCGGAGCCGTACAGGGCCAGGAAGGTCAGCAGGTAGACGACGCTGGTCGCCAGGCCGATGCCGGCCAGGCCGAGCACGCCCATCAGGGCGAGGTTGAGGGCGGCGTTGACCGCGATCGAGGCGAGCGTGATGCGCAGCAGCGCCTGCGGGCGGCGCATCCCGACGGTGAACTGCCGGACGACCTGGAACCACAGGCAGGGAACGAGCCCGGGCGCGAGCGTCCACAGTACGGGGCGCATCTTTTCGATCACGGCGGGGTCCTGCCCCAGAAGCGCGACGCCCTCGCCCACCGCGACCATGAGCGCGGCCCCCGCGACCCCGGCGACGGTGGCCAGCGCGAGCGCGGCCCGTAAGAGGTCGCCGACGTCCTCCCGGCGGGCGTGTGCGGCGGCCACCTGGTTGCCGACCGCGGTCACCAGACCTACGCCCATGGTGCGGAACTGGTTGAAGATCACCATGGCCAGGCCGCCGGCCGCCAGCGCCTCGACGCCGAGTAACCCGAGCATCACGGTGTCCGTGGTCGTCAGGGCCACCTGGGCGAGCTGGGTGAGAACCAGCGGTACGGCGAGCGTGGTGAGCTCGCGGGTGGTTCCCACCTTGCGCGCACACTCCTTTTAGGGTAGGCAAACCTAAGTAAATTTAGCACCATGAATGGGGACAAAGTGGACCTTAGTCGACGTCAGCTTCTCGCGTCGGCCGGGGGCATCAGCCTCGCGGCGCTGCTCACGGCCTGCGGTGGCACTGGCGACGGTGACTCCGGCGCCACGCCCACGTCCGCGGCGACGGCGGCTCAGGGCGAGCCGGTCAGCGGCGGCACGCTCCGGATCGGCGCGCTCGGCCGGGCGAACGCGATCACCCGCGACCCGCACGGCACCCAGGCGAACGAGAGCGACTACCTGATCATCAGTCTGATCTACGACACGCTGACCGCCCCCGGCGCCTCCCAGAACACCGCGCCCCGGCTGGCCGCGAGCTGGAAGGCCGACGACGACGTCAAGACGTGGCGCTTCACGCTGGCCCAGGGCGCGACGTTCCACGACGGCACGCCGGTCACCGCGCAGGACGTCGTCTGGTCGCTGCGCCGGCTGCGGGAGACTCCGAGCGGCGAAGCCCGCCTGCCCGGCATCAAGGCCGCCGACATCACGGCGGACGGCGACACCGTGGTGCTGACCTCCGACTACGCCAACGCCGACCTCCCGCTGCTGCTACGCCTGACCACATTCGTGATGAAGAAGGACACTCAGGACGTGGCCGGCGCGCCGGGCAGCGGGCCGTTCAAGCTGGACTGGTACCGCGACGGCAACGCCCGCCTGGTGCGCAACGACGCCTGGCACGGCGGGAAACCCTACCTCGACGCGATCGAAGTGAAGATCTTCGAAAGCCCGCAGGCCATGGCCAACGCCCTGCTCAGCGGCCAGATCGACGTGGCCTCCAACGTGGGAGCCGTCGCCGCCAGAACGGCGGCCACCCGCTCGGACATCCAGGTGCTGCGCCGGCCCGACGACATGGCGATGCCCATCGTCATGCGCACCGCCGAGGGCAGCCCGTTCGCCGATCCCCGGGTACGCGAGGCGCTGCGGCTGGCCGTCGACCGCGAGGCCATGGTCGCCCAGGTGCTCAGCGGCTACGGCAGGGTCGCCAACGACGTGCTCGGCACCGGCGATCCCGCCTACGCCAAGGACCTGCCACAGCGCACCCGCGACCTGGCCCGGGCCAAGCAGTTGCTGCAGGAGGCCGGATTCGACCTGTCGAAGACGTACCGGCTGCGCACCACCGAGGACATCGCCGGCCTGGCCGAGTCCGCGACGCTGTTCGCCACCCAGGTACGCGAGGCGGGTGTGCAGGTCGAGGTCGTCAAGGAGGACTCTGGAACGTTCTGGGACAAGACCTGGCGTAAGGGTGATCTCTACACCACCTACTGGGGCACCAACGACTCGGTGATCTTCTTCACCAGCAAGCTCATGGTGACCGGCGCCGGGCAGAACGAGACCGCGTGGAGCGACGCCGAGTTCGACCGGACGTACAAGCAGGCCGTGGGCACCCTGGACGAGGCCGCGAGGGCGCGGGCACTGCACCGGCTCCAGGAGATCCAGCACGAACGCTCCGGCTACCTGCTGTGGGGCATGGCCGACGGCATCGACCTGGCCGTCCCCGCCGTGCGGGACCTGCCCAAGCTGCCCGGGTACGGACGAGTGCAGCTTGAGCGGGTATGGCTGGCGCGCTGACGGCGCCGCGATCCGGCGGCCTCGCCCGCCGGATCGCCCTGCCGGCCGCCCTGCTGGCCCAGCGGATCGCCCTGCTCGCCGTACTGCTGGCGCTGGTCTTCGCCGTCGTCGAGGCGCTTCCCGGCGACGCCGCGGACGCCACCGCCGAGCGCGGCGAGAACGCCGCGGACGTCGAAAGGCGACGCGTGCTGCTCGGCCTGGACCAGCCGGTCACGATACGGTTCCTGCACTGGATGGCCGGGCTGCCGACCGGCGACCTGGGAGTCTCCGCGCGCGGGGAACCGGTGTGGCGGCTGCTGGCCGGGCCGTTGCCCAACACACTGCTGCTGGGCGGGCTGGCACTGACGGTCACCGTCGCCGTCTCGCTCGGACTGGGCTGCTGGGCGGCGCTGCGGCCCGGATCCGTGCCCGACCGGGTGATCTCCGCCTCGGCGACCGCGGTGCTCGCGCTGCCGGAGTTCGTGATCGCGGTGGCGCTGGTGCTGGTCCTCGCCCTGTGGGCGGATGTGCTGCCCGCGACCACGCTGGCCGGCCAGGACGGCGCTCCGGCGTCGTGGAGCATGCTGGTCCTCCCCGTGCTGGCGCTGGCGATCCCGCAGATCGGGTGGAACGCACGGATCGTCCGCGGCGCCCTGGCCGACGAGTCCAGGGCGCCCCACGTCGCCGCGGCCGAACTCGACGGCCTGGAGCCGCGCCGGATTCTCACCCATCACCTGCTGCCGGGCGCGCTGCCCGCCATCGCCGCGGGCGTGGCCACCTCCACCGGCATGCTGCTCGGCGGCGCCGTCGCGGTGGAGACGATCTTCAACTATCCGGGAGTGGGGACACTGCTCGCGGGCGCGGTGGCCGACCGGGACACCCCGGTCATCGCGGGAGTGGTCGCGCTGACCGGGGCGGCCATCACGTGTGTGCTGCTTGCCGCCGACGCGATCCGGGCCTGGGCCACGGGGATCCGCCGGTGAAGCGACTCCTGCCTTCCCTCCTGTCGGCCCTGCTGCTGCCACTGCTCGCCGTCGTGGGCCCGCTGCTGGCACCGCACCCGATGGATCAGCCGATCACGATCCCGTACGGTCCCGCCGGGACGAACGGCGCGCTGCTCGGCGGCGACCAGCTCGGCCGGGACGTGCTGAGCAGGCTTCTGCACGGCGGGCGCGATCTGGTGATCTCCTCTCTGGCGGTGGCGGTGCTGGTGACCGCGATCGCGACCGTCCTCGGTGTGGCGGGAGCTCTGCGGCCTGGATTCGGCCGGTTCGTCGAGCGGGTGGCGGATGTGTTCATGCTGCTACCGGCCGTCCTGGGCATCCTGCTGGTCACGCTCTCCTGGCCACAGGGCGGCCGGCTGGCACTCGTGACGGCGGCGGTGGCACTCGGCGCACCGTACGCGGTGCGTTTCATGACCGCCGCGGCCGCGCCCGTCGTGACCACCGGCTACGTCGAGGCGGCGGTCGCCGGCGGCGAGCGCACCTTGCATCTCGTCTTCCGGGAGGTGCTGCCCAACCTGCGCTCCACGGTGCTAGCCCTCTTCGGCCTGCGCTTCGTCGCGGCCGTCTACGTGGTGGCCACCGCGGCGTTCCTGCAGATCGGCCCTCAGCCTCCGGCGGCCGACTGGGCGCTGATGATCCGCGAGAACAGTGCGGGGATCGTTCTCAACCCGTGGGCCGTGCTGGCCCCCGGCATCGCGATCGGCCTGCTGGCCATGAGTGTCAACCAGGCGGCGGGTTCCCTCGCCCCCAGAGCGGAGCGCACATGACCGCCCACGCCGTCGTCAACGAACTGACCGTCGCCGCGCCGGACGGCCGCGAGCTGTTGTCCGGCGCCTGCCTCACCGCCCGCGCCGGACAGGTCCTGGCCCTGGTGGGCCCGTCGGGCTCGGGCAAGACCACCCTGCTCCGGGCCATGATCGGCGATCTTCCACCAGGCACGGTCCGCCGCGGCGGCACCGTCGAGGTGCTGGGCGTGGACGTCCTCGGGTGCGGGGCGGCACGGCTGCGCGCGCTGCGCCGCACCCGCGTCGCCTTCGTCGGCCAGGATCCGGGCTCCGCGCTCAACCCCTGGATGCGCGTGGACAGGCTGATCACCGAGACAGGCTCCCGGGGACAGGCGGCCGAGCTGCTCGAAGAGGTACGCCTGACGGATGTGCCCGGGCTGCTCAGGCGCAGGGCGGGCGAGCTTTCCGGCGGACAGCAGCGTCGCGTGGCGCTGGCCAGGGCGCTCGCCCGCCGCCCCGGCCTGCTCCTGCTGGACGAGCCCACCGCCGGGCTCGACCCCTCCCTGCGCGACGAGATCGGCGGCCTTCTACGCCATCTGGCCGCTGCGCGGAAGGTCGCGGTGGTTCTGTCCTGTCACGACGGTGAGCTGGTCGGGCAGCTGGCTGACGAGGTGCTGGAACTGCCCGGCGGCGCACCTCCGCGGCCGACGCGCGACGCGCCGTTCGTCGTGCCCGCCGTACGGGCGCGGGAGGCGGGCCTGCGGGTCCGCGGGCTGGACGCCGAGGTCGGCGTGCGGCGGGCACGGATCCTTCGCGGTGTAGACCTCGACGTGCCACCGGGCACAGCCGTAGCCGTGCTGGGACCGTCCGGCTCCGGCAAGACCACACTGCTGCGCGCGCTGGCGGGTCTGCACCCGTTCTCGGCCGGTACTGTCACACTGGACGGCGCCGTCCTCCACCCGGACGTGCGCAGACGTGGACGCGACCAGCGCCGCAGGGTGCAGTTCGTGCCGCAGAACCCGATGGGCGCGCTCAACCCCTCAAGGACCGTGTTCGCCGCGCTGGCCCGGCCGCTGCGCCTGCACCGCCGCTGCTCCCGTGCCGACCTGCCCGGCCGGGTGACCGGCCTGCTGGAGCAGGTGGGACTGACGGCGGAGCACGCGCCCCGGTACCCGCGCGAGCTGTCGGGCGGCCAGCGACAGCGGGTCTCCATCGCCCGTGCCCTGGCCGCCGAGCCCGACGTACTGGTCTGCGATGAGATCACCTCGGCCCTGGACGGTGATACCGCACAGGCGGTGATGGAGTTGCTGGCCCGGCTGCGGCGGGATCGTGGAGTGGCCGTGGTGTTCGCCTCCCACGACCTACCCCTGGTCGAAAGGTACGCCGACAGGATGGTGACAATCGCCCCGGGAGGCGAATGAGCCGAATGCTACTGGCTACCGGGCAGGACCTCGCGGGCGAGCTCGGCGAGAGCGGCGCGGTCCTCGGCCAGAGCCTGGCGGCCGGTGTCGGTGGCGCGGTAGACCCGGCGCACCCGCCCGCCGACGGTGCGCTGCTCGGAGAGCAGTAGTTCTTCGGCTTCCAGGCGGTGCAGAGTCGGGTACAGCGTGCCGGGGCTGATGGCGTACCCGTGGCGTTTAAGCTCCTCGATCATCCACGCGCCGTGAATCTCCTGCTCGGCGGCGTGGTGCAGGATGTACAGCCGCACAGCGCCGCGCAGGAACTCGCGCACCTCTGCCCCCTCTTCTGCGGCCGTGCGGTCGCATCGGCGCACCCGATGTGTGACGGAACCGATATCGGCATCCGATGCTATCGCCCCTGGTGGTACCCGCGGCTCGCGGCCTCGGCGCCACCGCCGCGGAGTCGCCGGTGCCCGGCCGTACAGAAACCGCAATGTTCATCCGCCGGCCAGGTGGTGTTGTATCGGCTTCCGATATCGTCTTCCGACACATCAGGAACGGCCGGGGTGCCAGGAGAACAAGGACATGGCTCGCCCGCTGAGGGGGTGCGGCTCCTCATCGCCATCGAGACGGCGCCGCCCGGGACACGCCCTGTTTCTGCGCCGGGCGGGCGATCCGCGCCCACCTCGAGATTTCGCCATCACTCCAGCCATATCCCACCAGGACGGCCCGTGAGGGCCCTGCCCATTCAACATCGGTATCGTTGGCCGATATCGGGAACCGAACTTGCTGGAGGTCGTCGATGACCGGCACACCGGCTCCCGCCGGGCAGGGGCGGCTGCAGCGCCGTCTGGGAATGGCGGACGCGGTGGTGATCGGGCTGGGCTCGATGATCGGCGCCGGTGTCTTCGCCGCGTTCGCGCCGGCGGCGGCCGCGGCAGGGGCGGGACTGCTGCTCGGACTGGCGGTTGCGGCGGTGGTCGCCTACTGCAACGCGACCTCCTCGGCTCGGCTGGCCGCCCGCTATCCCGCCTCGGGCGGCACCTATGTCTACGGACGGGAGCGCCTGGGGGACTTCTGGGGCTACCTGGCCGGGTGGGGGTTCGTGGTCGGCAAGACCGCCTCGTGCGCGGCGATGGCGCTGACCGTCGGCTCCTATGTGTGGCCGCAGCAGGCGCACGCGATCGCGGTGGCGGCCGTGGTGGCGCTGACCGCGCTCAACTACACCGGGATGCACAAGACGATCTGGCTGACCAGGGGGATCGTCACAGTGGTGATGGCCGTACTCGCCGCGGTCGTCGTCGCCTGCCTCACCTCCGGCGATGCGGATCCCGCACGGCTGGATGTGACCTCCGACGCCACCGCCGCCGGGGTGCTGCAGGCGGCGGGACTGCTGTTCTTCGCCTTCGCCGGGTACGCCCGCATCGCCACGCTGGGAGAGGAGGTCCGCGACCCCGCCCGCACCATCCCGCGTGCGATCCCGCTCGCGCTCGGCCTCACCCTGGTGGTGTACGCGGCGGTCGCGGTCGCGGTCCTGGCTGTGCTGGGCGCCTCCGGTCTCGCCGCGGCCACCGCGCCGCTGGCCGACGCCGTGCGCGCCGCCGGGCTGCCCGCGCTGGCACCGCTGGTGCGCGCCGGTGCCGCGGTCGCCGCGCTCGGCTCGCTGCTGGCGCTGATCCTGGGCGTCTCCCGCACCACGCTGGCCATGGCCCGCGACCGGCACCTGCCGCACGCCCTGGCCGCCGTCCACCCCCGCTTCAACGTCCCGCACCGCGCCGAGCTGGTCGTCGGCGTGGTCGTGGCGATCCTGGCCGGCACCGCGGATCTGCGCGGCGCGATAGGTTTCTCCTCCTTCGGCGTACTGGTCTACTACGCCATCGCCAACGCCGCCGCCTGGACCCTCACCCCGGCCGAGGGCCGCCCCGCGCGGGTGGTGCCCGTCATCGGCCTGGCCGGGTGTCTGACCCTCGCCTTCGCCCTGCCGGTCTTTTCGGTCGTCACCGGCACCGCGGTGCTCGCCGCGGGCGCCGTCGCCTACGGCCTGCGCAGGGCTTTCACGGCCCGCCTCACATGACACGACGGCGCGCGGCCTATCGTGGAAACGATTGACGCCTCCACCTCGCTGATGTTCCAGCCCCTCGGCGGTGGACGGGCAGCGATCAACGGAGACTTCGCCATGACCGCCGACCAGGTCAACCCCGTCATCCACGCGCTGCGGTCCCACGGCCTGACCATCGTCGAACTGCACGACCACATGCTGTACGAACAGCTCCGCCTGTTCTACCTGCACTCCTGGAAGACCGGGGAGGCCACTGCCTTGGCCCGCGCGCTACGCGCCGGCCTCCGGCGGCGGGCAGTGCCGATCTCCTCGCGGGCGGCGCTCACGACGGGGCCGAGGTGGCCGATCCGGTAGGTCCGGGGTCCGTCGTGGGTAGGCCGGTCAGGGCGGCCAGCCGGTCGACGCGCTCGGCGAGCAGGGCCAGGACCTCTTCGAAGATCTCGTCGGTGTCGACGGGGCCGGGGTCGGGGATCGACCAGTGCACCTGCCGCAGCCCGGGGGCGAGTTCCTCGTAGGCGTTGTCGCAGACGGCGACGACCAGGTCGTGAGGGGTGAGCACGTCGCGGACGTCGGCGGTGCCACGCCGCTCCAGGCTCAGCCCGTGACGACGGGCGGTGCTGAGCACGCGGGGGTTGAGGCCGGGACCGGGACGGGTGCCCGCGGAGGTGACCGGGACGGCGCTGCGCGATGTCCACAGCGCTGCGGCCAGCGGGGAGCGGGCGGCGTTGCGGGTGCACACGAACACCACCCGCGGCGCCGTGACGACCCGGCGCCGGCTCAGGGCCTCCAGTGCCGAGGGGATCAGCCGGATGTAGACGCGGCGGCGGTCGGCGTGGGAACGCCCGCGGGTGATGAGACCCACCTGTGCCAGCACACGCAGGTGGTGGGCCAGCAGGTTGGACGGCAGGTCCAGAGCGTGGCCCAGCTCCCCCGGCGACAGGTCGCCGACGGCCAGGGCGTCGACGATCGCCAGCCTGGCCGGGTCGGCGAGGGCCTGGTGCAGGGCGACGCGCTCCGGCGCCACATTTCCCTCAATGTCCATTGAGTCAATGCTGGCTGAGGTGTTTCCATGAGTCAACGCCACACGTGATCACCGCGCCCCCTTCCACCCCCCTCGCTTCGCCCGCCGCCCCCTCATGAGGCCGCCAAACCCGAAACCCCCTACGGCGCTCGCGACACGGCGGCCTCGGCCACCGGCGACCGGCGGCAGCCCCATATGCCCCGGCGACATGAACGACGGAAAGGATTCTTATTTCCCTTATTCGCGAAAGATGAGGCCGAAAACAAGGCTCCCGCCTATTTTGCCGTACCGCAAAGCCGTCGGCGCAGGCGATTCAGCGAACATTCGACTCCGCCCGGCGACATATTGATACATCGGCGAGAGTCGCAGCTCAGAGGCGCCTCAAGTATGTCCTTATTTGAAATACCCGGCGCGCCGTCAAAAAATATGCCCCCTTTCCCTCTTTCCTTGTTCATCACTTAAGCCTATTTTTCGGATATCACCCCCACTGCCCAAGATTGGGGCGTCCGTGATGAGCCAAACCATCTCCTCCCACGACCGGAAATCCCTGCGCGGAACCATCGCCGAGGCCTCGGTCACCACCAAGCTCTACTGGCTGCTGCGCATCGGAGTGGGCATCGAGTTCATCGGGCACGGCTGGGCGGGTCTGAGCCGCTCACGGGCCTGGCTGCCCTACTACGACTTGTTCGGCATCTCCCCCGACGTCGCCCTGGACTACCTGATGTACGTCACCGGCGCCGTCGACATCACCGTCGGGCTGCTCGTCCTGTTCTGGCCCGCCCGCATCCTGCTGCTGCACACCACCGTGTGGGGCGTCTTCACCGCCCTGCTGCGCCCCACCGTCGGCGAGGGCTGGTGGGAGTTCCTCGAGCGCGGCGGCAACTACGGCATGCCGCTAGCGCTGCTGATCATGGCGGGCTGGGGCGGCTGGTCACTGCGCCGCTGGCTGCAGCGCGTCGACGAGCCCGCCGCCATCTCCGACCGCAC
The DNA here is from genome assembly GCF_040683035.1 of Streptosporangium sp. NPDC051022. Lineage (NCBI taxonomy): Bacteria > Bacillati > Actinomycetota > Actinomycetes > Streptosporangiales > Streptosporangiaceae > Streptosporangium > Streptosporangium sp. NPDC051022. The sequence goes on from NZ_JBFBCF010000021.1 coordinate 44,234, forward strand.
CCTGGTGGCCGTCCACTGGGCCATGCGCGGCGGCCTGGCCCTGCTGCTGATCGGCCACGGCGGCTTCGGCGCCTTCGAGCACAAGCGCTACTGGTATGACTTCTTCGCCTTCTTCGGCCTCGGCAAGACCACCGTGGACTCGGCCAATCTGATGGTTCTGGTCGGCGGTTTCGAGATCCTGCTCGGCCTGGCGATCCTGGTCAAACCGTGGCGGCCGCTGCTGCTGTTCGTCCTGGTCTGGAAACTCGGCACCGAACTGCTGCGCCCGCTGGTCGGCCAGGACTGGTTCCAGTTCGTCGAGCGTGACGGCGACTACGTGCTGCCGATCGCGCTGTACGTCAGCGCCGCCGCCTACGCCCTGGCGCGCAGCCGCGCCCGCGCCGAACCGCTGTCCCCGCCGGCCGCGACGGCTCCCGGCGCCCCCGCCTGACCTACGCCCTCGCCGCTCCCCCGACCTGTACCCCCGCCCCATGCCCTCACCGCTCCCCTGACCCGCACCCCTGCCCTGCGCCCTCGCCGCTCCCCTGACCGCTCTCCCGCCGCACCGATCACCGAAGCGTCGGTGCCGGCTCCCCGCCCCCGGGCATGCGTGCTTCCCTCTGGCTCGGCGGGCCCGCCGGGCCGGTCGCCTCGTCCTCTACGACCGGCCCGGCAACCTCCCCTCCTGTCGAAAGGTCACCTCACCCATGTCGCCTGACCGTCCCGGTCCCCGCCAGAGCATCGTCCGACGCCTTCTGCCACCCGTTCTGGCCTGCGCCGCACTGGTCACTGTCGGTGTACCGGCCGCTGCGGTCGCCGCGCCCACCGCACCGGCGGCCCTGCTGTCCGGCACGGCGGCCGACGGCCAGGCCGAAACCCACCCCGGATCACCGCACCCCGTGGTGCTGGCCACCATCGACGTCGGCCTCAACCCCCGCGCGGTCGCCTTCACCCCCGGCTGGCGCCTGGCATACGTCGCCAACGCCGGATCCAACACCGTCTCGGTCATCGACGTGCGCCGCCGTACCGTGATCGACACCATCCCGGTCGGCGCCTTCCCCTACGGCGTCGGCTTCGTCCGCCACGGCGCCTTCGCCTACATCGCCAACCGCGACTCCGATGAGGTGTCCGTCATCGACACCGCGCGCCGCGCGGTCGTCAAGACCATCCCCGTCGGCGACGCCCCCCGCTGGGTGGCGGTCGCCCCCGACGGCCGCTTCGCCTACGTCAGCAGCACCGGCTCCGGAGCGGTCACCGTCCTCGACACCGCCACCCACACCGTCACCGCCACCATCCCGGTCGGCCTGTCCCCCCGGGGCATCGCCTTCACCTCCGACGGCCGCTTCGCCTACGTCGCCAACTCCGACTCCGACACCGTCTCGGTCGTCGACACCGCCACCCACACCGTCACCGCCACCATCGCCGTCGGCGACGAACCCCGCGGCGTTTTGGTCACCCCGGACGGCCGCACCGTCTACGTCAGCAACACCATCGGCGGCACCGTCTCGGTCATCGACGCCCGCCGCAACGCCGTCACCGCGACCATCACCGTCGGCGCCAACCCGCGCGGCCTGGCCCTGTACTCCGGCAACCGCATCGCCTACGTCGCCAACTCCGGCTCCGACACCGTCAGCGTCTTCGACACCCGCACCAACACCGTCCTGGGCGAGGTCGCCGTCGGCGACGACCCCCGCTGGACCGCCTCCGGCCCCGGCGGCTCCTTCCTGTACGTCACCAACACCGGCTCCCACAGCGTCTCGGTGCTCACCCTCACCCGGTGACCCCACCCGGCACTGGGCACCCCACCTGACGGGTGTCCAGTGCCGACCGACATCAGAACCGTGAATGAGCTGCCCCGCGACGCGACCGGCGAGATCCCCAAGGCGTCCCTGCACGAACGGGCCCACACCTCATGACCGCGCTCATGAGGCGCCTCGCGTCACCCTCCGGCCCAGAGTGCAGGGTGATCCGCAGAAGGATGTGAATCCGAGGGTGAGCAGTTCCCCCACCGACACATCGGGCGCATCGGTGATTTGGATGACATTGTCCAGCAACGGATCGCTGATCCCTGCCGACCTTGAAGAGGCAACGATGATCACTTCGGGCGATCGACCCCGATGTGAGCGAGCACGGCGGTGTAGTCGCGGTCACCGAGACCCTTGTCCGACGCGTCGGACAACCATGTGCGCATCGCCTCAGCCAGCCGCAGGTCGATCCCGTACGCCTGCGCCGCCAACGCGACGAGTCCAGCGTCCTTGAGTGCCATGTCGAGGGCGAATCTCGGGGTGTACTCACCGTCGGCGATCGCGGGTCGCCTACGCCGTGCCTGCGCGGCCAACGGCGTGTGGTCCATGACCTCGAACGCCGCGTCGTCGGACAGACCCAGCGAGCGAGCCAGGACAAGACATTCACCGAGGACTCCGATGACGCCGAACAACGCACTGTTGGCGACCAGTTTTGCCGCAGTACCCGTGCCGATGCCGCCGACCCGGTGTACCGTACCCAACGCCCGCAGTACCGGTTCGCAGTCGGCGACGACATCGTCCTCACCACTCACCAGCAGTACGAGTTCGCCTGCGGTGGCCTCGGCGACGCTGCCCAGCACCGGGGCGTCGAGCATCAGCGTCCCGGCGGGCAACGACCGGCTCAGCCACCGTGTCGTCTCAGCGTCCACGGTGGACATCTGGATGACGGTGGTGCCCGCTCCGACGCCCGCGTACATCCCGTCCGGCCCTGATGTCACCGCGCGCAGCGCCTCGCCGTCGGAGACCATCGTGATCACGACGTCGGCGCCGCGCGCCGCGTCCGCGGGGGATGACGCCAGGCGCGCGCCGGGAATCTCGACGGTCGAACTCCGTGACCAGACCACGATGTCATGACCGGTACGGGCGAGCCGTTCGGCGATGCGGCTGCCCATCGCGCCGAGCCCGATCACAGCAGCGTTCATCATGACTCCATTCTGGCAGCGCCGGCTCTGGCACCGGCCGTGAGCGTGTCGAGCACTTCCCGGCGTGCGGTGGGGTCGAGCATGTCCACGTTCACCCGCCACAGCAGGCACTGCGTCACCAACACCCGCAACCGCTCCTTCATGGCCGCGTAGATCTCGGTGTAGCGGTCGAAGTCACCGCCGCAGAACGCCAGCAGGTCGTCTTTGAGCCCATAGGCGCTGACCGCGAACGCGAACTGCTCAAGGAAGTCATAGCAGCGTTCCGGGTCGATCGGGTGGATGCCGGCGGGGCGGTCGGGCCGGTAGTCGACGACACACAGGTTGCGCACCGTCGCCTCGTCGACGCTGTGCGCGAAGAGCGTTGTGGGATTGGCCTGGAACTCGCCCTGCTCCAAGTGCGGAGCCAACCCACCTGCCCGGATCAGCTCACCGAAACTGGCGTCATCGCGCACCCGGATCGCGGACGGGATGCCCGACGCGCGATGACCGTCGAGGATGACATGGGTATTGGTCAGGAACGACATGCCCGCCTGACACGCCGAGGCGAGGAAAACCGTCTTACCCGCGCCGCCGCGGCCGAACAGTAGCGTCGCGGAGCCGGACGGGTCGGCGAATCCGGCTGCCTTGAGGTGCAGCGTCGACGTGTCGGCGGAGAAGATCGTCAGAATGTGTTTGACGAAGTAGGTCCAGACCGTGCGCTCCAGCTGCCGCCCGGCGGCGAAGAACTCGCGGCCACGGGTGATCAGGTGCGCGGGCGGCCCGAAGTACGAGGTGAGGTAGAAGCCTGTGCGGAAGCGCGCGGCCCTGAAGGTGTCGTCGGCCAATGGGGCCAGTATCGCCTCCGCGCGCGGATCGCTGTCGAGGTCGACGCATGTGAGCCGGTAGTCGCTTCCGGTGCCCTCCGGCGCGAAGCGGGTGAAGGCGGAGTAGGCGGCGAAGTCGGCGATGTTGGTGGCGATCTCCAGTCGCAGCACGTTGAGGTCGACGATCCGCGGCCGCAGCTCGACACCCGCGCGGGCAACGGCCGCAGCGATCTCGGGCCCGGTCACGCGCCCGGCTCCGGCACACCGTGGACGGCATGATCCTGGTCGCGGCAGCCGGGCGAATCGGTGACCCGGCGCCTCTTCTCACCGATCAGCGCGTCCTCCCGCCGGATCGGCGTCGCCGCCGTGGCGGGCGGCCCCCACGCCTCCCACAGCGGGAACTCACGCTCAGTCTCGGAGGCCATCAGACGATTCCTTCCCGCACCAGTACGTCCAGGACCTGGTCGAACCGCGCGTCCGGCATTGTCTTGGCGGCCCGGTCGGCGGTGTTCTCCTGCGCGGCACCCCGGCTCTGTACAAGCCTGCCCGCCGCGGCGCTCCAGGTGAAGTAGTCGTCCTTCACGGAAGGTCCGCGAAGCAGCAGCGACACCGACACGCGGTCGGCGCTCAGCGAGTGGACCAGGGAATGCTCCAGGAAGTACTGGGTTCCCGGAGTCTCCTGGCGCACGAACCGGCTCAGGGGAGCGTGACCCGCGCGGGCCTGCTCGGCGACAGTCTCCTCGGAGCCGTACAGCGAGTGCAGGTATCCCCCGGTGAGAATTCGGGAGACGAAGCTCCAGCGGTGGTTGTGCGGCCGGTCGAAGAAGCCGGGATGGAACACGTGCAACCGCAGCCGCAGCGAACGGTCCTCGCTCTGCCACAGCACGAGCTTGTCCATCTGCTCGTAGCTCTCGCAGTCGCCGCCCGCGCCGCGCCGGGCGATGACCTCCCGGATGCGCGTGGCGAGCAGGTCGCCGCCGCCCTCCAGAGCGTCGAAGATCCCGCCGGAGATTCTGTACGCCGCCCCGGCATCGGTCCAGTCGATCTTCAACGCGGCCCGCAGGACGTCGTCGATCGCGCCATGGGCCGTTCTGTCACTCACCCTTTTTCCTCTCTACGGTTGTCGGCGTCGGGTCGGCGACGGCGGCCAGCGCCGCGGCCAGCACGTCCGTCTGCCGGACGGCGTCGATCCGGTGCCAGGAGTGCGCGTCGGCAAGCCGCTCGTAAACCTCGCGCACACGGCCCTGGTAGGTGATGAACGCCCGGTTCCGCTCGTCGAAACCCTGCCACTCGCCGAGTTCGGTGGTCCGGAACTCGCTCCGGCGCCCGGCGCAGATCTCGGGCGCGACGTCGAGCCACACGACGCGGTCAGGCTGGACGATCCCGTCGAAGACGCGCTCGGCGTCGGGCAGTCCGACGGTGAGCGCGAACCGGGCCGTGAACTTGAACAGCCACGAGTCGGCCACCAGCACGGCGCCGTCGGCGACGGCGGGCCGGATGACCAGCCCGTCGACGGCGTGGAACCACGCGGCGAGCAGGTGCGTCCAGTGGTCGAACCCCAGCTCCGAGGTACGCGCGCCCTTGGGGTAGCCCCAGATCAGCTCGCACAGGTCCGACATGTGGCGGGCAGGGTATCCGTCGAGCATCCCGATCACCGTCGCGCGGTCGAGCAGGCGGGCGGGCCGGCCGTCGCGGGCCAGGCTCTCCACGAGCCGGGACGCCAGGGTCGACTTGCCCGAAGCGTCGATGCCTTCGACGGAGACGAACCTGCCCGCTACCAAGGAAGTCCTCGCACGAAGGCCACCGCGTCGTCGTCGAGCTTCGCCGCGGCCTCGACCGCGGCGGCGTTGGTGCGCACCTGATCGCCGGACATCGCTCCGGCGATCACACTGAGGACCGCGGGCTCGGCCATGTGCAGCCCGAAGGCCAGCACCAGGACGTCGTGGGAGTGCTCGGCGCCGAACTCTGCCAGCTTCTCCACCAGGTCCAACGCCGCCGGGGTGAAGAACCGGAACAGCTTGTCCGGCTTCATCCGCGCCACCCGGGTGCCCGAGGGGACTCGCTGATCCTTGCGGTACTTACCGGTGAGCACGCCGCTGGCCAGCGGGAAGTATGGGATGAACCCCATGCCGTTGTCGCGGCAGTACGGCAGGACGTCGTTCTCGGCGTCACGGACCAGCAGGCTGTACTCGTTCTGGACGGTGCGGAAACCCTCGAATCCCAGCCCGTCGGCCGCGTCCGTCGCCTCGGTGAGCTGGTCCAGGGAGAAGTTGCTGCACCCGGCCCACCGGACCTTGCCCTGCTCGACGAGGGTCCGCAGCGCGCCCAGGGTCTCCGCGATCGGGACCGTCGGGTCCGGCTCGTGGATTTGGTAGAGGTCGATGTAGTCGGTCCTGAGCGCCCGGAGGCTCGCCTCGGCGGAAGCGATGACGTTGCGCGGGTGGCCGCCCCGCTCGTGCGGCTCGCGCGGCTCCTTGGTGGCGTGCCCGAACTTCGTGGCGATGATCGCCTCGTCGCGACGGCCGCCGAGGCCGCGGGCGAGCAGCGACTCCGCGGTGCCGTTGCCGTAGACGTCGGCGACGTCGAAGAAGTTGACGCCCATGTCGAGCGCGGTGCGCACGACGTCGGCGGCGGCGTCGGCGTCGCAGCGCTTGCCGAAGTTGCTGCAACCGATCCCGAGCCGCGAGATCTTGGAGTCGTCGAACTCCACATGGACAGTCATCGGTCGTCCTCTCAGTGAATGATCGTTGAGACTGCGCGGTCGTCCGACATGACGGGTGACGGCGTGGCGGCTGATGTCGTGTCGAAAACCGGCTCGTACGTGTAATAGCGCTGCAGCAGCGCCGCGACACGGTTGAGCATGACGCGTTTGCCCTGCAGCGCCCGCCTGGTCCGGTGGTTGGTCAGGTTGAAGACGGTTCGGTGCTCGCGTTCGCCTTGGCGGAGCAAGTAGTCGGTGGCGAAATGCAGTGCGGAGAACGCGGCGCGGTGTGATCCGGGGTCCGCCGTGAGGGCGCGCGCCATCTGCGCGATCTCGTTGTCGATCGACGTGGTGTTGAACGCCTCGGCGTAGCGGCGCTGTTCGATGTCCTCCTCCAGCACCGTGCCGACCGACATGTGGACACCCGAATCCAGCTCCGGATACCGGACCAGCAAACCGTTGACAGGCGCCTGCGCGGTGCTCAGCCACGGCTCGGGGTGGCCGTAGTTGAGGTAGCTCGATGGCAGGAAGACTTTGTGGTAGATGTCTTCGGGCGCGGTGAGCGTGCCCAGTTTTCCCGCGTAGACGACCTCGGCCGCCCCCGCGCGCTGGCAGGCCACCGCGAGTCTGCCGGAGATGCAGCCCCAGAAGCTGTATCGCACTCCCAGCGCCCGCACTCGCTGTCCGCCGGGCAGCGCGACCGTGACCGTCCCGTAGAAGTCGTTACCGGCCTTGTCCAGCACCGTCGCCCCGTCGTCGACCATGCGCTGCACCAGTTCGCGGACGTACCCCATCAGTACACGGTCACCGGGCTCGATCAGCTTGCCGAGCCCGGTCCAGTCCGCGATGGAATCCTCGGCGTCCGGGTAGCGGACCACCCGCCGCAGTACGCACGACGGGTGCCCCTGCGACCGCAGGTAGTGCGCGACGAGACTGGCGTAGTGCAGCAAATAGTCCGTGCCGGGCGGCACGGCCATCACGATCCGCCGGCCGCCGTCGTCGGGCCTGCGGAAAACCTGCGGGCGCACCACGTTGTAGTGCTTGTCCGTGCCGAACCTGTGCCCTCGGTTGAGGAGTTTCCCGTCGGGCATCACCACGGGCATGTGCCCAGGCATGATCGCGTGGATCTCGATGCTGCCCCCGATGCGCGCGAGGTTGTCGAGCAACCTGCCGGGAACTCGTTGCGCGGCGTACGAATCGACCGCGGATCCCATCGTGTGCATGGCGTGGGTGGTCGTGGGCAGGTCCTCTCGTGACACCTCGACCGCGTGAGCGTACCTGGCCGCGATGTCGTCGCGGATGTTCATGACGTTGTCCCCCAATCCGATCGGGACAGCCCCGAAGAACCATCGGTTAACGGCAAAAATGGTGGGTTACTACTGGTCCACGTCTTCCGGTGCGACGTTCATGCGCCGTGCTCGGCGAACGGCCAGCCACGTGCCCGACAGCGCGGCGCCGACCAGCAGCACCGCGTATCCGATCCATCCCGCGGAACCTTGGGAGACCAGTACCGCCGCGCCCGCGGGCCCCGCGATCGCCACCATCGCCCAGCTCAGATCGAACGCCGCGAGGTACTCGTTCTTGCGTTCGGCCGGGGCAAGGCGGTAGGAGATCGTCCACCAGGACGGCGACTCGAGCAGCTCTCCGAAGGTCAAGGCCAGCGCGACAAACAGCAGCGACACCACCGCGACCGGCGAGGACACCATCGGGGTCAGCGCGAGGATCGCGGCCATCGCGGCGAAGGCCGCTGCGCTGCGCCCTATCGACCGGGTGGCCTGCCGTAGGGTGTCGATGCCCTTGGACACGCGGTACTGCAGCAGGATCACCAGCACCGTGTTCACGACCACGACGACGGCGGTCATCGGCCGCGGAATGTTCCCGTGCGCGAGCACCCACAGCGGCAAGGCCACGTCGAGGACGATGAGACTGCTGCCGAACACCGCCGCCGAGATGATCAGTCCCAGATACTCCCAGTCCCGCAGCACCGAGAAGTCGACACGGTCCGGGATCTCCGGCGGTCGCCTGGGCCGGACCCGGCTCACGCACCACGCGCTGACGACGAAGGACACCGCGTTGGCCAGCAGCGCGGCGGTGAGCACGGCCGGGCTGCCGACGGCGAGCAGTATCGAGCCGGCCGAACCCGCCAGCATGTAGCCGATGTTGCGCAGTGCACGAATCGCGCCGAGCGCGCCCGCCCGCTCCGACTCGCCGAGTACGGCGACGGTCAGGCTCTGGTTGAGCCCGTTGCCGCCGGCCCTGGCCAGACCGGCGACAGCGGCGCCGATCAGGAGTCCGGTGAAGCCGTACGAAAGTCCTAGAAGAACACAGGCCCCCGCCTGCACGAGCTTCGCGCCGATCGTGAACGTCCGCACGGTAACCCGGGAGGCGAGCGCCCCGTTCGGCACAGCCGCGAGGAGTTCGCAGAAGCCCGCCACCGACAGCACCAGCGCGAGATCGCCCATGCTCACACCCGCGACGGTGATCGCGTAGAACGGCAGGCAGATCGCCGTGAGTCCGACACCCGAGGCGTCGACCAGCGCGTTGATCGCGAGCAGGCGGGCAGGCCCGCCATCGCGTAGCACATCCCACCAACCGACCGCCCCCAGCGCACGACGAAACAACGTAACCATGTGGATTCCTTAGGAATGTGTACGAACCGGGCGGGCGCCCCCCGTGACCGCGAAGAGCGCCCGGGCGGGCTGCTTCTCAGTCCTTGCTGATGAAGCCGCGGTCGCGCAGTTCGGTCAGGAAGTCGACGAGCACCGTGTGCGCGTAGCCGGCGTCGAGTTCGTACCGTCCCGCCAGCTGGGCGGTGATGTCGGCGACGGAGTGCTCGCCGCCGACCATGGACCAGATGAACGCGCCCGCCTCATTGACCTGATATCCATCGTGGTAGGTCTCGATAAGGATCCCGGTCTCCGACCGGCGGGTGAAGGTGCCGATGGTGCGCCGCGGGCGCCAGTTGTCGTCGATCACAGTCCCTTGGCCTCCACCGCGAGCAGCAGACGCTGTGTGGTGCGCGCGGTGCGCTCAGCCCAGCCGGCCGTGTCCTCGTGCGCGCCGCGCATGGTCAGCATGGCCCAGGCCTCGTCGACCGTGATCTCGGGCAGCGGGAAGGCGAGCAGCCTGCGGTAGAGCCACTTGCGGTTGATCGAGTAGTCGCCGGATGCCGCCAGCACCGCCTCGACGGCGCCGGTGAACGCCTCGTGCGCCGCGAGCAACGCGGTCTCGTGGTCGCCCGAGATCAGCAGACCCGCGACGTCCTCGAGGAAGGTCTCCGCGATCAGCTTGCGGTTCTCCGCCAGCCACAGGCCGTAACCCGACTCGTCGATCGCCGCGCGTCGCGACCGCCACCACGACTCGCCCTGCAGCGGGGAGCCGGAGGCGAGCCGGTAGAGCATGTCCTGCTCGGCCTTGTCCAGCTCGGGGGTTTCCTGGCTCGGGGTGCCGCAGTCGAATCGGGCGATGACCTCGTCGATCTGCTCGGCGCGCCACACCTCGATGTCGGCGCGGAAGGCGCCGAACTCACCGAGCACGATGCGGATCACCGGGTCTTCCGTGGAGACGTGCCGGACGAACGACTCCAGCTCGTCGCCCACGACGACGGGCTCCTCCGTGACGACGTAGAGGTCGAGGTCGCTGTTCGCGTGGCCCCAGCCCTGCACAACCGACCCCGCGGCGTACACCGACAGCGCGTTCGCGAAAACCGGGTACTTGCCCGCGATCTCGTTGAAGGTCGGCAGAGGGAGACCGCTGGTCCTGCCCGCCGCGAGCCGTACACGGCCGTCCTCGGACGCCTCGCTCCCGCTACCGTACTTCAGCTCCAGGGATGGTGTCTCAAATTTCATGTCTGCCTTTCTGAGTTCCCCATCTCAGCGCTGCTCACTGAGAGTAAAGTCCGAATTGTTCAAGTTGGCGTAGTTTGCGATAGTCGCGATCCACTTCCCGTGAATCTTCCGACGCGAGATAGACAAAGCCGGGAGAGCTGATCAAGTCGACCGTCCGGAACATTTCCGCACCGACGACCGGGTTCGCCGCGACGGCGACACAGCTGGGCAGTTCCGCTATCCGGGATATCCAGTCGGTCGAGTGAACGATCGTCGCGGTGGAGTTGATCAGTGCGACGTTGCGCACCGTAGCCGCCCAGCGAACCTTCCGATCGTCGAAGGCGGCCAGGGAGGCACGGTCGAGGAGGGTGTCGGCCAGCAGCGCGGTCTGCGACACACCGGAGAACTTCTCCACCACGTCGGGCATGGTCACGCCGCCGAGCCGGGCGCCCGTCTCGATCAACACCGGCCCGCGTTCGGTAAGCATGATCTCGGTGTGGGCGGCCGAGGACCGGATGCCGAGCGCATCGAGCACGGCGAAGACGAACCTGCGGATCCCCTCCGCCTCCGCCGATCCGACGTCGACGGGCTCCTCGTAGTCGTAGACCGGCGTGCCGGTCGGCCCGGCCCGCTTGATGTAGCGCCACATCTCCGCCACTCGGTGCACGCCTTCGTGCGACACCGTGTTGGCGTACACCTCGGTGCCCCGCACCCGTTCCTGCACGAGCACCTGGGTGTTGCTCTTGCCGTACAGGTTCTGACCGCCCAGGACCCTCTCGCAGGCGAGGCGGACCTGTTCGGCGCCCGCGCAGAACCACACGTTGTCGGTACCTGCGCTGTCGATCGGCTTGACCACGGCCTCGTCGAACGGCGAGGCCGTGTACCAGGCCACCGCCTGCGCCACGGTGTCGAAGACCTGCCCGCGGGGTGTGGCCAGCCCCGCCGCGGCCACCGCCTGCGCCATGAGCGACTTGTCCCGACGCGCCGTGACGAGGTGCGGCGAGTTGCTCGGGGTGCCGAGGCGGTGGTTGAGCGTGTCCGCGAGGATCACTCCCGACTCGGTGCCCGCGACCACCTGGTCGACGCCGATCCCAGCAAGCCCGCCGATCAGCGTCTCCAGGTCGGCCACGTAGCCGAGATCGGCACGATAGTCGCCGGGCCGGAATGCGCGTCGAAAGTAGTCGGGAACGTGGTCGGCGCTCTGCACATGCACAAGATGCGCCGCACGCTCGTACAGTGTCCGCCCCAGGACACTTCCCGTGGAGTATCCATCGACTATCGCGACCTTGGTCAATTATCCCCCAGTACTAAATACGCAGCTTTGATTGAGGCGGATTCGCGTGACGCCTGACATGCCGTGCGGAGGTGTCGAGATATTTCTCCGGGCACGGAGCGGCCGTCCGAAGAGAGTCGCAACCAGATGATGAGCAGGAAAACAATGGATCAAGGCGACGCCCGTAAGGACGACTTGGTAAATCCGGTGAAATCGGATGCGACGACGGCGACCCTAATTGACGAAACACGGAAACACAATGACGTCGACGGCGCCTTTTCGCCGAACCGATTCCAACGGGAATACTTCTCTGTCCTGGACGGTTTCATTTAACCGGACAGACCGCCTCGTCCGGAAATTGGTGTAAATCCCGCTGGAAGAGTTCGCTCCATATCGACTTTCAGCCGTCGAAAGCCTGTATCGCCTCAAAGCCGACCCTGAAGAATCCGAGAGGGCGTTCTCCCCGGTCGGCTATGTGTTTCGGCGATATTTGCCAATTACGCCATGTGGCCTTCTCCGGCGCCCGTCGTGGTCCCCCGATGGCGCGATGATCTCTCCGCCCCCTTGCAGTCCTTTACTCACAGAAGGTCACCCCCTTCGACCGACCGCTCCCGTCAACCCGGCGGCGTCGCAGTAGCATCAGGCGGCATGTCTTCCCGAATACCGATCCCCGTGGCCAGGACGATCAGCACGAGGGCAACGACCAAATCGGATAACCATAAGCGCTTATACGAAATGCTCTGAGCCGGCCCCCTCGAAATCGTGCTGAACATACGGTCAGGCGCACGCCGGGAACTCACCCCTGTCCGGCGACACCCAATAACCTTGCCCCCAATAGTGACCGACGATGGTCAGGGAGTCATTGCCGTTTTCCGCCCAGTTGTTGCCGGTTTCTGCCACGCCCCGTGGTGGGTGTGGTGGTGGTAGTCAACTGGGGAGGTGTCATAGGTGGCGCGGAAAAGGCCGCTGAAGTGCGCATTGTTGGTGAATCCCCAGCGGGCGGCGACGGCGTGGATCGGGCGGGAGGCCAGGGCGGGGTCGGCCGGGGTATAGGTGGCGGCGTGCCGGGTCAGGCCGGTCAGGTGACCGGGCTGCTGGGGCGGCGGCCCTTCGCCGCGGTGTTCGGCCGGCCGCTGCGCCGAACACCCCGCCCTGACCGAGGCCCTGCACGGTGCGACCGTGCTGGTCGGGCCGATGAACCGGCAGGAGTTGCGGGAGGCGATCGTCAAACCGGCCACCGCCGCCGGTCTGATCATGGAACGCGCCGTGACGATGCGGGTCGTCGAGGATACGGGTGCGCTCCAGCGGGATCGTGCACGAGGTCGCGATGACCCGATGGTCCGCCGGGACGAGCGGATGCCCGGCCCGGCGTGCATGGTGGGCGTCAGCGGCCGGGACCCCGGCGCGACCCACCGGACCGCAGGCCGGTCATCTCCGGCCGGTCTCCTTGACTGACTTGAGTACGGCGTCGGCGATCGAACGTGGGTCGACGCCGAAGTGCTCGCGTACGGACTCCCGGGTGCCGGAGAGGCCGAACCCGTCGGTGCCGAGGGAGGTCCACGGCCGGTCGATCCACGGGCTGATCTGATCCGGTACGGCGCGCATCCAGTCGCTGACCGCGATCACCGGGCCCTCGGTCCCGGCCAGGGCCTGCCGGAGGTAGGGCACTCCGGTGGAGGTCATCGCGTCGCGGCGCAGTTCGCTCCACGAGGTGACCGACCAGACGTCGACTCCCACGCCGTGCTCCTCCTGGAGCAGCCGCTGCGCGGCCAGTGCCCAGTGGATCGCGGTGCCGCTGGCGAGCAGATGGGCCTGGCCACCGCCGGAGGAGTAGCGGTAGATGCCCTTGAGGATGCCCTCGCGCACGCCCTCGGGCATCGCGGGCTGGGGAAGCGGCTCGTTGTAGAGGGTGAGGTAGTAGAAGACGTCCTCGCCGTCGGGCCCGTACATGCGCCGGAGCCCTTCGCGCACGATCTCCGCGACCTCGTAGCCGAAGGCGGGGTCGTAGGCCAGACACGCGGGGTTGGCGGAGGCGAGCAGCTGGGAGTGCCCGTCGGCATGCTGCAGCCCTTCGCCGGTCATCGTGGTCCGTCCTGCGGTGGCGCCGATCAGGAATCCGCGGCCGAGCTGGTCGGCCAGCGCCCACATCTGGTCGCCGGTCCGCTGCCAGCCGAACATCGAGTAGAAGATGTAGAACGGGATCATGGCCTCGCCGTGGGTGGCGTAGCTGGAGGCGGCGGCCGTGAACGACGCCATCGATCCCGCCTCGGTGATGCCCTCGATCAGGAGCTGGCCGTCGACCGCCTCCTGGTAGGACAGCAGCAGATCCCGGTCGACCGACTCGTAACGCTGGCCCAGCGGAGAGTAGATCTTGGCGGTGGGGAACAGCGACTCCATGCCGAAGGTCCTGGCCTCGTCGGGCACGATGGGCACCCAGCGGCGCCCGGTCTCCGGCTCCTTCATGAGGTCCTTGACCAGGCGGACGAAGGCCATCGTGGTGGCCACCGGCTGCTTGGACCCCTTCTCCAGGGACTGGAACGGCCGCTCGGCCGGCGCCGGCAGCGGCTGGTGGGAGACGGTTCGGCTGGGGATGGGCCCGCCCAGGGCACGGCGGCGCTCGGCCACGTAGCGGACCTCGGGCGAGTCGGGCCCGGGGTGCAGGTACGGCGGCAGGTCCGCGTCGAGTGCCTCGTCCGGCACCGGCAGCCCGAGCCGGTCGCGCAGCGCCCGGAACTCGTCCTGGGTGAGTTTCTTCATCTGGTGGTTGGCGTTGCGCGCCTCCACGCCGCCCCCGAGCGTCCACCCCTTGACGGTCTGCACGAGGATCACCGTCGGCGCGCCGCGGTGGTCGAGGGCCCGGCGGTAGGCGGCGTGCACCTTGCGCGGCTCGTGGCCGGCCCGCGAGCCGCCGACGATGCGCCGCAGGTCCTCATCGGAGTACGGCACGTTCAGCCCGTGGAACAGATGTTGCCTGATGTAGGCCCCGGTCGAGGTGGCGAAGGTCTGGAACTGCCCGTCCGGCATCTCGCCCAGCCGGGACACCAGCTCGTCCGAACCGAGCAGCCCGTCCCATTCGGCGCCCCACAGCGCCTTGACGACGTGCCAGCCCGCGCCCCTGAAGACGCCTTCGAGCTCCTGCACGATGCGGGTGTTGCCGCGTACCGGCCCGTCGAGCCGCTGCAGGTTGCAGTTGATCACGAAGGTCAGGTTGTCCAGCCCTTCGCGGGCGGCCAGGGTGATGGCCGCCGTGGACTCCGGCTCGTCCATCTCGCCGTCGCCGAGGAAGGCCCATACGTGGCTGAGCGAGGTGTCCTTGATGCCGCGGTTGTGCAGGTAGCGGTTGAACCTGGCCTGGTAGATCGCGTTGAGTGGCCCGAGGCCCATGGACACCGTGGGGAACTGCCAGAACCCGCGCATGCTCCGCGGGTGCGGGTACGACGGCAGCCCGCCCTCGGGCTCGCGCCGGAACAGGTCGAGCCGGCCCTCGGTCAGCCGTCCCTCCAGGAACGCGCGGGCGTAGATGCCCGGGGACGCGTGGCCCTGGAAGTAGACCTGGTCATGACCGCCGTGGAAGAAGTGGTTGAACCCGACCTCGTACAGCCAGGCTGCCGAGGCATAGGTGGCCAGATGGCCACCGAGGCCGAGCCGGCTGCCCCTGGTGATCATCGCCGCCGCGTTCCACCGGTCGTAGGCCGCGATCCGCTCCTCCAGCTCGAGGTCACCGGGGTAGCCGGGCTCCTCCGACGTCGGCACGGTGTTAATGTACCGGCTGCTCGTGGCCAGCCGCTTCAGCAGGTATTCGGCCCGTTCAGGGCCTGCCGCCCGGCGGACCGCCTCCAGCGATTCCAGCCATTCCGCGGTCTCCTGCGGGTCAATGTCCTTCTCCATGCGACCATTAAACACCCTATGATCGATCGTAGGATGTTTCCA
Source organism: Streptosporangium sp. NPDC051022 (assembly GCF_040683035.1). Classification (NCBI taxonomy): domain Bacteria; kingdom Bacillati; phylum Actinomycetota; class Actinomycetes; order Streptosporangiales; family Streptosporangiaceae; genus Streptosporangium; species Streptosporangium sp. NPDC051022. The sequence goes on from NZ_JBFBCF010000021.1 coordinate 59,694, forward strand.
TCCGTCATCATGGGACTGTGAAACCTGTCATGCGACTCTCGCTTCGTGATCAGATTCGGCAGGCCGTGCTCGACGGCCTGATCAGCGGCCGGTGGGGGCCCGGTGACCGCGTGGTGGAACGGCGCATGGCGACGGAGCTGGGCGTCAGCCAGGCTCCGGTGCGCGAGGCGCTGCGCGAGCTGGAGGCGCTCCGGCTCATCGAGTCGTCGCCGCACAGGGGCGCGCGGATCCGCCGGCTCACCGCGGCCGACCTGCGCGAGATCTACGAGGTGCGGGCGGGTCTGGAGGAGACGGCCGTGCGGCTGCGTCACCCGCCCGTCGAGGCGCTGCGGGTCCATCTCGCCGGCCTGCAGCAGGCCGCGGCCGCCGCCTCCGTGGCCGACCAGGTACACCACGGCGTCGCGTTCCACCGCGAGATCGTCGAAGCCTCGGGCAACGACGTGCTCCTGGCGATGTGGGAGTCGCTCGGCATCGAGGTGTGGACGCACCTGTCGATACGGCTGTTCCGGATGCGGCCTTGCGAGAACGCCGCCGACCACGAGCCGCTCGTGGCGGCGTTCGAACGCGGGGACCCCGACGTGGGAGCCCTGCTTCGCGACCACATCCTCGGCTACGCCCCGCTCGACTGATCACATCCGGTCGATCGTTATCCGGGGTTGTCGAGCGAACTAGCCGGTCAGCCGGTCGAAGGTCGTTAAGTTCCGGCCCTGAGCGGGCCTGCGCCAGCAGCAGGCCCACCGCGGCCACCACCCTGACCTCGTCGGACTTCGGCGCCGACCTCGCCGAACGCCATGGATGGGTCAACCGTGCTGTCCCCGACGCCGAATCACGCTGAGGGCTCGATCGCGACCGCAGGTGGATGCCTGGCATCGGTCTACCTTGCGGCATGGGCGCTGCTGCATGCGGTCGGCGAGAGTGCCGCCCGGGCCGCGATCGAGTACGCGGCGCCCGTGGGCGAGAAACACGAGGTCGTGGAGCGGGTCATGTCCGCCGTGACTGCGACGAAGGCGGCACGGCGCTGACAGTGGCTGCTCGTCGACGCCTGGAACATGGCGTCATTCGCCCCGGGGACGAGCGACCCCCTTCGGCGGGTCGCCGCGTCAGCGTGTGCGGCTGGGCGAGTGGATCGGGGTGTCCCGGAGTTCCTTTCGGGAGGTGACGCCGAGCTTGGCGAAGACCTTGCGCAGATGCCACTCGACGGTGCGGGCGCTGAGATACAGCTCGGCGCCGATCTCCGCGTTGGTGCGACCGCCCTTGGCCAGGCGAGCGATGTGCTCCTCCTGCGGGGTGAGGTCGTCGACGGTGTCGGCGGTGCGTTTGCGGACCTTCTCGCCAGTCGCCAGCAGCTCGTGTCTGGCCCGTTCGGCGAAGCCGTCGGCGCCCATCCCGGCGAACTCCTCGAACGCCTGCTTCAACTGGGCGCGTGCGTCCGAGCGGCGGCGTTCGCGGCGCAGCCACTCCCCGTACAGCAGCCGGGTCCTGGCCAGTTCGAACCTCAGCCGCGTACGGCCGAGCCGCTCGACGGCCTCGGCGTAGAACCGGTCGGCCGCCTCTCCGCGGCTGACGAGCGCCCGCGAACGCGCTTCCAGACCGCTCGCCCACTCCTGGTCCGAACCCGCCGTGTACGTCACGAGACGTGCGAGCGCGCCTTCAGCGATCGCGCTCGCACCGCTGCGCACCGCGGCCTCGACCAGATCGGGCAGGGCCTGAGCGGTGAACGGGCCGAGGTTTCCGGCCGCAGCTCGTACGGCGGCGGCCATTGCCTCGGCGTAGTGCCCGAGCCCCAAGTGCAGCAGCGCGGTGGCCCGGTCGGTGAAGTACAGGCCGAGCCCCTCCCCACGCTCGGTGGCCTCGCCGGCCGCCTCCGCGATGAGGGGCAGCGCCTCGGCCGCGTGCCCCTGGTAGGCGAGCAGGAACAGGTCGCCGTAGGACACCCGGCGCGTGCCGGTGACCTGCTTGACGGTCGACTCCTCCAGGCCCAGCTCCCGGGCGTGGTCCACGTCGCCGCGCCACAGCGCGATGACCCGGCGCACGTTGAGCGCGTTGGCGAGCGGCGCGAGCGCGCCGCCGGCGCGGGCCAGCTCGACGTGCCGGGCGTTGGCCGCCTCCCAGCGGTCGTAGTCCCACAACGACAGCGCCGCGTTGGCGACCAGCACGCCGCAGTGCAGCCACAGGGTATCCGGCACGTCGTGGTCGAGAAATCCGGTGACCGCCTCGCGCAGCAGCGGGCGACCCGCCGAGGTCCCATCGATGATGAGCGCCGCCAGGCCGTCCAGCAGGTGATCGGCGGCGCTCGCGGCTTCGGTCGGTGGTGGCGCCTGGCGGGCGGCGGCGCAGACGGCGGACAGGTCGCCGCCGGGGTGGGCGAGCCCGCCGGCGACGAGGGCCGCGCTCCATGCGTCGAGGTAGGTGTGCCGGGCGAGCCGGCCGTCCAGGGGTTCGAGCCGCCGGGCGGCCCGCAGCAGTGCCGTCGGCGCCTCCCTGCCTGAGCGGGCTGCGCGGTCGGTGCGTCCGCGAATCAAGTCGACCCTGGCGCCTTGCAGGGCGTCGGCGGGCAGTCCCTCGGCCCGGGCGAGCAGGGTGAGCGCCGACGCGAACGCGCCGGCGTCGAGGCTGGCCTGAGCCGCGGACAGCGTGCGCTCGACCTGGAGCCCGGGGTCGGTGGTCAGCTCGGCGGAACGCCGCAGAAGCGCCGCCGCGGTGGCGACCCCGCCGCGCGACTCCGCGTTCTGCGCGACGTCGGCGAGTTCTGCGGCGAGCCGGTCATCGGGCCCCTCTGCGGCGCAGGCCAGGTGCCACGCCCGGCGTTGCCGGTCGTTTACGGCGTCCAGGGCGTCGGCGAGCGCACGGTGGACGGTACGGCGCTCCTCGATTCTGCCTGCGGCATAGGCGGCCGAGCGCATGAGCGGATGCCGGAAGAGTACGCTGCGGCCGATCTCGACGAGCTGTGCCTCCTCCGCCGGGGCCGCCGTCTGCGGGCTGAGGCCCATGCCCTGAGCGGCCCGCCAGAGCAGGGTGGCGTCGCCGGTGGGATCGGCCGCGGCCAGCAGGAGCAGCCTCCGGGTGGGTTCGGGCAGGGCGCGGACGCGTCGCTCGTACCGCTCCTGCAGGGCGTCGGCGCCGACCGCGGGGAGGGCGAACCCGCCGAGGAGCTCGGCCCGGCCGGTGCGGGACAGCTCCAGCAGGGCCAAAGGGTTACCGCGGGTCTCGGCCACGATGCGCTCCAGCACGCGAGCGTCGAGCCGTCCCGGATTCGCCGCGGCCAGAAGCTCACGGGCGTCCGCGTCGTCCAAACCGTCGACGGCCAGGGACGGGAGGCCGGCCAGCAGAGTGTCGGAGCTCGGTTCCCGTACGGCGAAGAGCAGCAGCACCGATTCGCCGAGCAGCCGCCGCGCGACGAACCCGAGCACCTGCCTGGTGGCCACATCGAGCCACTGGGCGTCGTCGACGAGACAGACGAGCGGTTGCTCCGCGGCGGCTTCGGCGAGCAGGCCGAGCACCGCCAAGCCGAGGACGAGCTTGTCGGGTGCCGCTCCGGCGGCGTGCCCGAACGTCACCTTCAGTGCGTGCTGCTGGGGTTCCGGGAGCGCGCCGGCCGAGGCGAGCATGGGGGCGCAGAGCTGCTGGAGGGCGGCGAACGGCAGCTCCAGCTCGGATTCGACGCCGGTCACCCGCGCGATCCGGCACCGGGTGGCCTGGCCTTCGAGGTAATGCAGCAGGGTGGTCTTGCCCGCGCCGGCCTCGCCGCGCAGGATGAGCGCCGCGCTTTCGCCGCCCCGGACGCGCCGCAGCGCCTGGTCCAGCCGTTCACGCTCGCGTTGGCGTCCTCGCAGGACCGGCGCTGCTGCCACGCCTCGATTGTAGGGATCAGCAGCCCGGGCGGCATACCGTGCCGGGGGCGCCCAGGAATTCCTGCCAGGCCGCAGAGGAAGGCGACGGCGTCCTCACCTGGGCAGTGCGTCGCCGTGGTGCTCGGCGACCAGGTAGGCCGCGTACCACTCCGGCCAGTTCTCATCGAACGCGCCGCCGTCGCGTGCCTCGTGCTCGCCGTGCGCGGCCGCCGCCCGCTTCAGCGCGGCGGTCAGGTCGTGCACCGACGCGTAGGAGGTGGCGGTGCCCTCGACGCGCCCGGGCAGGCGGGTGGTGACCTCCTGGAGCAGGTAGGCGTTGCCGTCCGGGTCGTGGAAGGTCGCGAAGGAGCCGTAGCTGGCACGATCGGTCGCGAGCCCGCCGGCCTGGCCGTCGGGGACCTGGCCGAACTGGGCTCCCGGGGCTTCGGGGTGGAAGACGTCGCTGACGTCGGTGCCGAGCGCCGTGAGCCGGTCGCGGGCGGCGGCGATGTCGGAGACGACCAGGTAGATGCCTTCGGCGGTGCCGGGCCGCTGGTTGGTGATCCGGGTTCCGAACTGGACGGACGCAGGCGATCCCGGGGGCGTCACCTGGACGACGCGGAAGCCGTTGTCGAAGGCGAAATCGGCGTCGAGGCGCCAGCCAAGGTCCTGGTAGAACCTCTTCGAGCGGTCGACGTCGGACACGGGGATCACGATGGCCTCGAGCTTCAGGTCCACCTGCCGCGTGGCGGCGGTCGTGCCGGTCGCAGACGTGGTGCTGGTCATGGTTGTCACCTTTCGGATGCGTTGCCGGGCTGGTGGCGATCCCACCAGTCGAGAACCAGGGACGCGTAGGCCTTCGGAGCCTCTTCCCAGGCGAAGTGCCCGGTGTCGACGACGTCGAGCGTGCTGTTGGGCAGCCGGGCGGCGAGGTACTCGCCGTGGGCGCGCGGGACGACCCTGTCCCGCGCGGGGGCGATGATCCGGACCGGCGTCCGGATCATCGGAAGCAGCGGTTCCAGGGCTTCGAGCTCGGTCGGGTAGGTGCGGACGTACTGCATCGATTCGGCGAACCGGCGACCGGCATACGATGCGGCGTAATCCTGCCGCACGTGCTCCCCGAGAGGCGTCGCCGGGAAGATGTTGTCGAAGGTCATCTGCGTGACCTGGTGCGCGTTCTGCTCGTACCAGCTGATGTCGGGCTGCGACACCCAGCTCGCGAGCGGCTCGCCGAGCTCGAGCTCGGCCGACGCGCCTCCACCGCCGATGACGACGCTGTGGAAGCGGTCCGGTCGCTGCGCCGCCGCGAACAGGGAGGCGCTGGTGCCGACGTCCGGCCCGACGATGTGCACCTTGTCCAGCCCAAGCGTGTCCAGGAGTCGCAGCACGAACGCACCGGCGGCACGCGGGGTGAGCGCGTCCGGACGGCCTTGCGACCCCCCGAAGCCGGGCAGGTCGACGGCGACCACGTGGACGCCGGCTGTCAGCTCGGCCCACACGGGCTCGAACGCGTACAGGCTCTCAGGCCATGGGCTGAGCAGGAGCGCGTGCGTGCCGCGCGGCTCGCTCTCGGCGTAGCGGATGGTGAGCCCGTCCATGGTGACGGTCTTGGGGCTGATCGGTGAGGTGGTCATGGTTGCTCTCCTTCGGCGGGAACGTCCCCAGCCTCGTCCGGCGGCGGTGCCGTCGCACCAGGGAGAGTCCCTGGCCCCTGGGGCCGTGTGAAAGGCCCGTGGATGTCACGGGTGCGGCGCCACGGCATGTGCGGCATTGTCGGAGGACAAGGCGACGACCGAAAGGGTGCGCGGACATGAGCGAGACCAGCCAGTGCGATGTCGTGGTGATCGGCCTGGGCCCCGGTGGTGAGCACGTGGCCGGGAGCCTGGCCAAGGCCGGGCTGTCGGTCGTGGGCGTGGACGAACGCCTGGTCGGTGGCGAGTGCCCGTATTTCGGGTGCATCCCGACCAAGATGATGATCGCCGCGGCCGACAAGCTGCGCGCGGCCCGGCTCGTCGAGGGCCGCGCCGGATCGTCGACCATCACCCCGGATTGGAAGCCGGTCTCGGACCGCATCCGCGATGAGGCCACCGACGACTGGAACGATCAGGTCGCGGTCGACCGGCTGGTCGATGCCGGCGGAATCTTCGCGCGCGGCCGCGGCCGGATCACCGCGCCCGGCACGGTCACCATCACCGGCCCCGACGGGTCACTGACGTCGTACGCCGCCCGGCGCGGCATCGTGCTCAACACCGGGACCTCCCCGGCCGCGCCACCGATCCCCGGGCTCGCCGACACCCCGTACTGGACCAACCGGGACATCGTCCGGCTGACCGAGCTGCCGGCCTCGCTGGCGGTGCTGGGCGGCGGCGCGATCGGCTGCGAGATCGCGCAGGCCTTCGCCGCCTTCAGTGTCGAGGTGACCGTGATCGAGGCCGCCGGCCGGTTGCTCGCGGCCGAGGAGCCAGAGGCCTCCGCGGCCGTGGCGAAGGCGTTCGCGGCCGAGGGCGTCACGGTGCGCACGTCGGCGCGGGCCCAGCAGGTCGAGCACGACGGCGACGGGTTCCGGATCGCGTTGGCCGACGGCGCAGTCGTGGCCGAACGCCTGCTGGTCGCCGCGGGCCGCCGCAACAACCTGCGCGATCTTGGCCTGGAGCACGTCGGCCTGGACCCGCAGGCGCGGGTGCTGGACCCGGACGAGCGGATGCGGGTGGCCGAAGGTGTCTGGGCCATCGGCGACATCACCGGCAAGGGCGCGTTCACGCACATGTCGATGTACCAGGCCGACGTGGCGATCCGGGACCTCACCGGCGCGGACGGCCCGTGGGCGGACTACCGGGCCGTCGGCCGCGTCACCTTCACCGCCCCCGAGGTCGGCTCGGTCGGGCTGACCGAGGCCGCCGCACGCGGACGCGGCATCAACGTCCGGACGGCGACCGGCGACCTGGGGACCCGCGGGTGGATCGCCGGGGAGTCAGGTCCGATCAAGCTGGTGGCGGACGCGGACCGGGGCGTGCTGGTCGGCGGCACCGTCGTCGGAAGCGCGGGCGGCGAGGTGCTGGCCACTCTCGTGACGGCGATCCACGCGGAGGTCCCGGTCAGCACACTGGCCGGGATGCACTTCGCGTACCCGACCTTCCACCGCGCGCTCCAGCCTGTCCTCCGTGCCCTCATCTGAACCAGGGATTCGTCGGCATGAAGAACTCCGTACTGCTTCAGGCCCCGTCGTCCGCGTCCTCGCTCCGCGGCCGCCCGGCGGTCAGCCGGGCGTGGGCAGCCGGACGCCCCGGGCGAAGGCGCGGGCGCGCTTCAGCGGGGACACACCGAACTCCTCCTCGACCGCGCAGGCCACCAGATGGCAGAACAGGTAGCGCTGAAGAGGGGAGATGCCCAGCCTGGCCAGGTGCGCGTACAGGATGTTCAGCCCGAGCCGATGGGCGCGGAACCAGTCGCTCTCGAGGATCTCGGTATTGTGCCGCGGATCCGCCTTGAGAACCTCCAGGAAGTCCACCCTGTGCAGGTGCTTGTAGTCGGTGCGGGGGGCGAAGTCCAGGTCGATGTCGCCTCGCGCGATCAGCGGGCGGGCGACCCGCTTCAGCTGCTCGGCGAACGCCAGCCAGTCACGCACGTGCGGTTCGGTCCTGTCGTGGTCGACCGCGTCGATCTGGGTGAGCATGATCTCCCTGAGCCGACCGGCCGCCTCCCGGTACTTCGTGTCGAACGACGCCCGGACGGCGTCGCGGTCCACGCAGTAGGCCTGGAAGGAGTCGGCGTGTGAGCGGTAGGACATGTATCCCCTGCTGATCGGCGGGATGCTGGCGTGCGCGTAGGCGAACATCAGCTCGAGCGCGACCTGGAAGCGCCCCACCTGGCCGCGCCGTATCCGTTCCAGGGTCACCAAGGCCTGCCGGGTGCTTTCGGCGTGGCAGTGGTCGAGCAGGTCGGTGAGCCGCCGGCCGCCGAGGATGTGCGCCCGGTCCTCGTAGGGTTCGGTCTGGAGGGTGTTGTCCGGATACCAGGGCCGGAGCGGGCCGTGATCGTTCTCTCTGACGGCCAGTTGCCGGTGGGCCTCCAGCAGGGCGTGTTCGTCCAGGACGGTGGTGGAGGGGTGTTCTCCCAGGTATCCGGTCAGTGTCTCGGTGGCGACGGGCAGCACCTCCTCCGCCCACGCCTTCGGAGTGGCGCGCAGGTTGAGGCGCAGGTGCGGCCCCCGGCGCCAGTGCCGCAGGATGTAGGGCTGCTCGACGGTGTCGCCCAATCTCGCGATGAGCGGCCTGACGCCGTCGAGGATCAGTCCGTCCTTGTCCTCGTCGTAGTAGCGGATCTGGATACTGTGCCAGGGGGCGCGGGGCATGACTGGTTCGCCCTTTCGGTGAGAACGGCTCCGACGAGGTAGCGCAGCTGCACCTCCTCGGCGGTGGTGATGCCGAGGCGGTTGCACATGAGGTGGGCGCATCGCATCAGCACGCCGAGGACGTCGTCGGCCCGGGCGCCGTGGAAGGAGGTCGCCGTCCGCTTCGGCCGGAACAGGCCGGCCGTCTGAAGGGCGGCGAGCCGCTTGCGCAACGCGCCGATCGAATGAGACCACGCGGTCAGTGGATCGTCCTGCGGTGCCTCCCCGGTGACGGGGTGCCAGCAGCGCAGGGCCTGGGCCGTCAGGCGTTCGCACTGTCCGGCCAGCACCGCCGCCAGGCTCTCCCGTTCGCGCGGGGTGTCCCATCGCTCGCGCCGCTCGGCCAGCAGCAGGCCCGCGCGGTTCAGGTCGGGTTCCCACGCCGCGAGCGTGAGCATCAGCAACGCCGTGCCCAGCCCCAGCAGCCTCCCGCGCGCGGGACGCGGGCCGAGGGTCGCCAGGGCGATCCTGGAGGCGTCGGTGAAGTGCTCTTCGGCGGCCCGCGTCGCCTCCTGCCCGCCGAACACGTCGAGCTCGGGCCGGTAGGGCACGGCCTCGACGCAGTCGTGTCCGCGTACCCGGCGATCGTAGGTGTCCTCCATCAGTTCCGCGCGGGCGTAGCGCTCTGCCAGCAGGGCGTAGCGCTCCTCGTCCAGCGGCGCCGCCGATGGATGGGCCCTCAGGTGCGCTTCGAGCGCGGTCCTCGCGCGCCGCTCGACCGGGGCGCCGGAGGAGGCCGGCAGCAACCGCAACCGGATGTGCGGGCCGCCCTCCCAGTACCTCAGGAAGAAGAAGCCCGCCAGCCGCCGCTCCTCCTCCAGGGTCCGCACCAGCGGGCCGACGGCGTGGGTGATCAGCAGGTCGTCGTCGCCCCTGTGGAAGACGTGCAGGGAGATCCAGCGCTCAGACATCGGCGGCTCCACTGAGCTCGATCACGTATTCGGTGACGTGGTGGCCGTGCGGGCCGAGGTCGGTGGCCGCGGTGAAAGCGGGGAGCACCTCCTGGAAGACGGTGACCGTTCCGGAGCCGCCGAGCTGCCGGTCGAACAGCGCGACCAGCGCCGGGTCGGCGAGGTCCAGGTAGGTGGGCTTGGCCAGCCGCGCCGCGCGCCAGGGGTCGTCCCCGAACGCGCCGGGCTCGTGGGAGAAGACGAAGCATCGCGGCGGGATCGCGTGCTCGGCGAACCAGCCGGCCAGCGAGAGCAGATGCCCCGCCTCGGTGTCGCCGGGCCTGCGGCGGGGGACGGCGGCGGTCGCGGCGTGCCAGGAGGCGCGCGCCACGACCACGTGACCGACCGACACCCTCGCCACGGCGGTGACGCTCTCGGGCGGGACGTCCGGCAAGTCGGTGAACAGCGCCCAGGTCGGGAGTGTCGCGCTCGGCAGGTCGCCGAACAGGTGCAGCAGCAGTCGCGCGGTCTTCGGCAGCAACGCCGCCGCCATCATCCCGGTGTAGATCGGCCGGACGCGCCGGCCCGTGGCGGCCTCCACCAGGACCAGCCGATCCGTGTCCCGCTCGTGCCGGACGGCCAGGCCGCCGAGGGGGATCTGGAAGTCCGGGGGCAGGGAGCCGATCGAGCCGGGATAGGTGATCTCGTACGGCACGGCGACCGGGCGCAGGTTGAGGTTGCTGCCGAAGTGACCGGCGAGCTCGGCCAGGACGACCCCGGCGTCCGCCTGGTGGCCGCCGCCGGGACCGTCTCCCAGCAGACGCCGGGTACGGCCGAGCATCGCCCCGTAGCCGCCCGCCACGCCGTTCAGCACCAGCCGGACCGGATCGGCCTCCTGGAGGATCTGGACCAGGCAGGCCAGCGACCGCACGGGCTCGACGAACTCCGGCCATCCGGCGCTCAGCTTGGCCAGCGACGCCGGATCGACGGTGATCGTCCCGTCGGGGCCGGGCACGTGGCCGCGCAGGGCCGCCCGTGCCCCGTCCCTGATCCGCCGCAGCTCTCGCGTCCGCGGCAGGGCACCGGAGTCGGAGCCCGCCCTGCGGTTGAGCAGCGCGTCGAGCTCGGCCTCCGCGCCGTCCCCCCGCAGGCCGGCGACCAGGCGATGGAATCGGCCGAAGGGCACCTGCCCGCCCGGGCCGAACCGGTCCGCGAAGACGCTCCCGGCGATCATCCTGGCCGCGGTGTGGTGCTGGAACGGCGCGAGGAAGTCACGGATCACGTGCAGGTCCGCCGTCGCCGCCCGCCACCGCTCCGCCCCGAGCCGTACCGCGGGTGTGTCGAACACCGCGTTCTCATAGAACACGTTCTTGTCCGGCAGTGCGACCGGCCGTCCGCCCGCCGCGGTGACCAGTGCGGCCAGGTCACCGAACGCGGAACGGACCCTCCGCACGAGCACGTCACGCTCGGCCACGCTCTCGGCCGAGGGGTAACGCTCCAGTGCCCGCCCGGCCTCCTCCAGCGCCCGGGACGCCCCGTGTCCCGCGAACCTGCCGGCCAGCTCGTCCAGCGGGCGGGGCGCCTGGTCGGCGACGGGGAACAGCCTCTCCAGCAGCCCGACCTCGACCAGCCGTTCCAGCACCTCCCGCCGCGCGAGGCCCAGCCGCGCCTCACCGAGGTTGTACGGGCCCTCGCGCAGGTCACGGAGTAGTTCCGCCAGCGGCTCGGTGATCGCGACGCCGTGGTAGGCGCTCTCGTTCGCGCCGAGGACCCACCATCGGCGCTCGTCCTCGAACAGGCTGACGCTCGCCCGGACCTCTGACTCGTCGGCCACCCGGTCGTCGACCTCGCCCAAGGCGAGAAGGAGCCGTCTCAGCAGCCATACGTTCGGCTCGACCGCCCCGCGCCACGACCACGGGAGAGCGCCCCAGGCGGCGGCCTCGCCGTACGGGCTCCAGCGGGCCAGGCCCGACATCATGAAGGTCGCGTACGGGCTGGTCTTGGCGGCCACTCTGGCCAGGTACCTGGTGAGCCGCAGCTCGATCTGACGCGGCGGCGGCGTGCCCGGTGGAGTGCCGAGCCACCGGCGGGCCGCCGCCGACAGCGCCGGGCTGGCCAGCAGAAGTCCCTGGCCGAAAGCGGGTTCGGCGGCCCATCGCCTCAGCGCCTCACGGCGTTCCCGCACCTCCCCGTCGAGCAGTCCCGGAAGTTCGGCCGTCAGCCGATCGTGATCGTCCAACATGCCCAGCCACGCCTCGATCACCCGGCCCAGATCGCCGTCCAGCGCGGCCACCACCTCGGCCGACCACGACGGCGGACGCCGCGCGTTGTGGAGCGCCCTGCGCAGCGCCACCAACCGGGGCTTCGACGCCCCCGTCGCGCCCATCACCTCACCCATCGCCTCGCCCAGCCTTTCGGCCAGGACACGGCCCCGCAGGATCAGCAGGGAGCGGATCTCCAGAATGCGCCGGACCACCTCCCAGGAGTCCGGGCAGCGCAGTTCCTCGAGCGTCTCCACCGGCAACGCGGCCACCCTGACGACCACGCCGTCACCGACGCCCAACGAGTCGCCCGAACCGCGAGAAGTCATGGCCGCCCTTCCTCGGGTCGCCGTCGAAGCTCCTGGCTCAGGATCTCCGGCGCGCGGCGATGGAGCCCGCACGCCGGACGACCTGGGCACGCCGGCCCCTTAGACCAGCCAGCTCTTACCTGAGGAACAACCGGAGGCTCCGACCTCGGTGTTGCCGAGGCCGAATCCCATCGCCTCGATCAGCGCGTCGTTGCCGGGGAGATCCACGGTCGCGATGTCAAGCGTGTCGAGATCGAACGTGCGAAGAACCCTTTCAGCCGCCATACATCCTCCTCCTGAGGCCCTATTCCGGACTCATTGAACGTGTCACGGATTGCCCCTTTATGAAATAGGTTCGTTCGCCCGATATTCGGATAAAGCTCCCCGGCCACCACATCTATCCCATCGATACGATTTCTTGCCATCCGAAACGGGGCGGCGAGAGCCGGATCGCCCCCTCCCCGCAGGCGACGGCCCGGGCGGAATTCTGGCGCATCCGCCGGGAGGACACGCCCTTCAGCGAGTAGACGAGCTTGGACAGGGGGGTCTTCGGCGGGAGGCTCACCGGCGGGTGGACGCAATCGGCCTCACCGTTGAGCTCGGCCTGCTCGCACTCGAAGCCGGCGGCGGACGGTGCGCATGATCTGTTCTATCCGCTCCGAGTGAGGTCCAGCGGATCGCGGGTGCCGGTATTCGGTGACGAGGGCCGAATAGGCATTCAGGACAAAAATATAATGCCCGCCGGTTTTGACGTATCCGTAATTCGGCCATGACCCAAAGCGGGCCGGACTGTGGGGGCGGCCGGCCCGCCGCCTTCGGGATATCCCACGCTTCCGGTATGACCGATCTGGGGCCATCGTCACGCTTTCCGCGATGTAACTCCGGCCCTTCAAGCTCAGAGACCCCCTTGCCGGGTACCCATCGCGGGGGGTGGCATCGGCTGGTGGCCGCGATACCGAAATGCCTGCCGTATCGATGGGATGGGACATTGTGACCCCTTGAATGGATCGAGGCTTGGATGTGCGCGTGGTGGGCCGTCACTACAGGAGCCGAGCCGTGGCCCGTGCCCGCGCCCGGCCGCGGTCGGATTCGGGGAAGCGCCTCAGCCTGGCCCGGACCTCGTCGGCGTCAACGTCGGCTCCGAACAGGGTGGTCCCCGGCTCGAACCGCACGCCCTCGGCCAGCGCCCCCGCCACGACCGGGTCGAAGCCGAGCGCGTCGACCAGGGCGGCGACGGAGCCGAGGTCGGCCGGGTCGTCGCCGGCGATCGCGATGGCCTTGCGCCCTGGGCTGCCCGCGGGCCTGGCCTTGTCCTCCAGGTCGTGGTAACCCATGTGGTTGAGCGCCTTCACGACACGGGATCCGGGCAGGAACGCCTGCACGATCTCGCTGGAGGACGTCGCCGGGTTGGTGAGGTCGTCGCGGACGCCGTCCACCTCCCACCAGTAGTTCATCGCGTCGACCACGAGCTTGCCGCGCAGCTCCGTCGCGGGCAGCGTGCGGTACCTGCCGAGTGGCAGCGCCAGGATGACGAGGTCGGCGCGCGCCGCGGCGTCAGCCGTGGTGGTGGCGACCGCGCCGGGCGTGAGCACGTCGATCGTGAGCGCGATCTTCGCCGGATCACCCGACCCGGCGATGCGCACCCGGTAGCCCGCGGCCAGCGCGAGCCTGGCCAGCACGGTGCCGACCTTGCCCGCGCCGAGCACGCCGATGGTCTCGTTCACCGGTCGCTCCTTCCGAGCAGGTCGCGGACCATCGGGATGACGGCCTTGCCGTACAGCTCGACGGCCCGCAGGCGGGCGCTCGCCGGTTGCGAGCCCGCGGTGTAGATGAGGTCGAAGCGGCCGACGCCGAGGGTGCCGACCGCGTCGGCGATCTTGCGGGCGACGGTCTCCGGCGAGCCGATGTAGAGAGAGCCGTGCTCCACCTCGGCGTCGTACTCCTCGCGGCGGATCGGCTGCCAGCCGCGCAGCGCGCCGATCCGGTCGCGCAGCACCCGATAGCGCGGCCAGAACAGCTCCCTGGCCTCCTCGTCTGTCTCGGCCACGAATCCGGGCGAGTGCATGCCGACCGGGTGCGCGGTGGTGCCCAGCTGCTCGGTGGCGCGCCGGTACAGCTCGAGGTAGGGGGCGAACCGCTCGGCCGGGCCGCCGATGATGGCCAGCATGAGCGGCAGACCGTACTTGGCGGTGCGGATGACCGACTGCGGCGAGCCGCCGACGCCGACCCAGGTGGGCAGGCTGCCCGAGGCGGTCTTCGGGAAGACGTCGGCGTCCTCGAGCGAGGGCCGCAGCCTGCCCTTCCAGGTGACGGGCCGCTCGTCCAGTAGCTTGGCGAACAGATCCAGCTTCTCCTCGAACAGCTCGTCGTAGTCGGCCAGGTCGTAGCCGAACAGCGGGAACGACTCGGTGAACGAGCCGCGGCCGAGGATGACCTCGGCACGGCCGTTCGAGAGTGCGTCGACGGTGGCGAAGCGCTGGAACACCCGGACCGGGTCGTCGGAACTCAGCACGGTGACGCCCGAGGACAGCCGGATCCGCTCGGTGCGCGTCGCGATTCCGGCCAGCACGGTCTCGGGTGTCGAGATCGCGAATTCCGGGCGATGGTGCTCGCCCAGCGCGATGACGTCGACGCCGAGCTCGTCGGCCAGCACCGCCTCCTTCAGCACCTGCCGGATCGCCTCGGGATGGGTCATCAGCTCGCCTTGGTCGTCCTCCGGCAGGTCGCCGAAGGTGTCCAGGCCGAACACGAGATCAGACATGACTGTCCTCCTTTGCCCAATATGATTGACACGTCAATTATGTATGATGTGATTGACATGTCAATCAGGAGGCGGAGATGACGCGGAAGCGCAGCCTGCCCACGGCCGACGAGCTGCGGGTATGGCGGGAGTACATCGAGACGGCCGAGGCTCTCAGGGCGATGATCTCGGCGCGGCTGCAGAGCGATTCCGCGCTCTCGCCCGGCGACTACGCGGTCCTGCTGGCGTTGAGCGAGGCGGAGGGCCATCGGATGCGGTCCTCGGACCTGGCGGCGCACATCAACTGGGAGCGCAGCCGCCTTTCGCACCACCTGGGGCGGATGGAACGGCGCGGGCTGATCGGCCGCGAGGACTGCGCCGCCGACAGCCGAGGGGCGGAAGTGGTGCTGGCCGCCCCGGGTGCCGAGGCGTTCCACGGGGCCACGGTGCCGCATCTGCGGGCCGTACGGGAGTTGTTCGTCGACGCCCTGACGCCCGCACAGCTCGGCGCGGCCGGAGAGGTCACCGCCGCGCTCCGCGCACACATGATCTCCTGACAGGTGCCGAGCCGGGACAGGTGGGTGGACCCGATCCCCTCCGGCTCACAGGCTCGCCGGGCGGCGCCAGCGGCCGCGCCGTACTCGCCGTAGCCCAGATGCAGGGGCGCGGCGCCCCAATCGGCCGCCTCCACGGCCGGCCCCTCGCCAGGGGCACAGACCAGTGGGTGCCCCTGGCTCGAAGGGCTCGGCTCCGGGCTCAAGCTGAACCCGCAAGGCCCGGTATCGGAAGGGCCGGCCCGGCAGACGAGATCCGTCACAGGCACTCGTCGAAGACCCCCTGGAGGAGACGTGTTCCAGCACCTGAGAAGGCTCGGCTTGGTGACGGCGGCGTTCGCGGCCGCCCTCACCGTCATCGTCGGCCTGGCCGTCCCGGCGTCGGCCGGCTACCACTTCGGATTCCCCGGCGAGGACACCCAGTGGCGCGCGGTGACCTACGCCGGCGGGCCGATCTCCAGCCGGTCCACCCCGGGCGAGGCGCGCGACAACCACGGCGACATCCTGCACGCCTGGCGCGGCGCGGACAACGACGGCATCTGGATCTCGCTGAACAACGGCCCCGCCTACCAGTTGCCCGCCACCTCCGGCGGCCCCGGGTACGCGCAGACGCACGCCGCCCCCGTGGTGATCTGGACCGACGACGGGTTCCGCGGCAACTTCCGGATCTTCCACACCGGCACCGACGGTCACCTCTACCAGCACCGCGTCCAGCTCACCACGAGCTACCAGTTACCGGCCACGCTGCCCTTCGCGACGAAGGTCCCCAACGACGCTCGCACGTCCGACGACCTGTCCGTGGCGGCGGCCGCGCTGCCGAACAACTCCTACATGCTCGGCTGGAACAGCCAGACCAACAACGACATCTGGACGATGTACTACGACGGCGGCAGCTCCGCCTTCGCCACCCCCTCGGTGGTCCCGAACGCGACCAGCTACAAGGCTCCCGCGCTGGCCGCGCAGGTGAACGACGGCAACGCCCCGTGGAACCAGGTCGTGCTCGCCTTCACCGGCACCGACAACAACGTCTACATGGCCCGCCAGCGATACGGGTTCGGCGGCTGGACCAACCCGCAGGACGTCGGCTGGTCGCGCTACGCCCCGTCCGTCACGCTCTCCGGGACCGGCTACGGCGCGGTCGCCTACGTGGACCTCGACAACGGCCTCACCACCACCCGCATCCTGCGCAACGGCGACTCCTCCGAGTACTACGAGGAGAACGCCTACGCGTGGACCGGGTCGGCCCCGCTGGCGGTGACCAACGGCAGCGCCCTGTACTACGTGATCAACGGCGCCGGCAGCAGCCTGTCCGGAGTGCTGTGGAAGTTCGCCACCGATTTCGGCACCCTGCCCACTCCCCCGGCTCCGCAGTGGTGACGGGCGACCTGTCATGAGATCTCTCCTCGCCGCCCTGCTGCTCTTCCTTCCGCTCTCGGTCCCCCTGACGGCCGCCGCCCCGGCGGTCGCCGATCCTCCGGTCATCGTGACGGCCGGCCCGGGCGCGGAAGGACCGGACCTCGGTTCCGCCAACCGGGCGTTCCCGCCCGCCGGTCTCCCCGACTGGTCTCGGGTGGGCTACCGCAGCGGCCAGCCGCTGCCGGGCGGCGGGGACGTGACCGACGACGCCTCCTGCCGCATCACCCCGGCGCAGCTCGCCTCCACCTACCAGGTGATCGCCGACGACGGCGTCGACGACACCATCGGGCTGCAGAACGCGATCGACGCCATCAAGGCCCAGTGCTCGCCCAACGCCAACTACCACCGCCTGTCGCTCATCTCCCTGCCCGCCGGCCGGATCGACGTGTCCCGGCAGATCTACGCGGACGCCGCCTTCCTCATCCTGCGCGGCCAGGGTTCCGGCGACGGCGGCACCAAGCTGGTCTTCCGTCCCGACGCGAACACCCGCTACGACACCCTGGTCAACGGCCGCTGGGACCAGGACACCATGAAGGCCGGCACCGGGAGCGACACCGGCACCGGCGGCTGGATCTGGCCGGGCCGGGGCCTGTTCCGGGTGCAGGCCAGGGACGTGGCCGACCGCTACCAGGACGACTGGGCGGCGGCCCCGGCCAACCGCAAGGACCTCTTCGAGGGCAGTGTCAACCAGCACTGGGTCTCCGGCATCAAGGTGGCCGCCCGCGCCGGCGACCCGGGCTACTCCGCCCGGCAGGGCGACACCGTCATCCAGCTCGTCGCCAACGCCGCCATGGCCAAGTTCGCCCTCGGCGGCTACGTGTGGGTCGGCGCGGCCAACAGCCTCGGCTTCTACACCCAGCAGGCCGTCACCGATCGGACGCAGATGGAGAACCTCCACATGCGTCAGCAGATGTTCCGCGTCGTCCGCATCGACGCCACCGCCAAGACGATCACCCTGGACCGGCCGCTGGAGTGGGACCTGCCGGTCGACTCCACCTCCGACGGCTCCACCCCGCTGGGCGACACCCCGTACGCCAGCAAGGTCACCCCGCTCAAAGTCGTCCAAGGAGTCGGGTTCGAGGACTTCGCCTTCACCCAGGACATGAACGGCCTGCCGAAACTCGGCGGCGGCACCTACCAGCTCACCCCCGGCCAGGCCGTGCACAACTACGGCAACATGGCGCCCGAGTACGCCATGCACGGCATCGTCTTCAAATGGGCCGCCAACAGCTGGGCTCGCGGCCTCAAGGCCACCATGACCGGCTCGCACCCCATCGTCACCGAGAACGCGCGCAACCTGCAGATCGAACGCAACAGCTTCGACGGCGCCTGGAACAAGGGCAAGGGCGGCAACGGCTACCTGCGCGGCAGCCGGGTGTGGGACTCGCTGTGGGCCTACAACCTCAGCCGCAACCTGCGCCACTTCACCTTCCAATGGTCGGCCGGCGGCAACGTCGCCTACCGCAACGACCTCGACTCCGACCTCAACCTGCACGGCGGCTGGGAACACAACAACCTGTTCGAGGCCAACACGGTGCGCGTGCCGTACGAGCACCGCTCAGGCAACTGCCAGACCAACTGCGGCGGCGAAGGCGGCGAGATCGACGACGGCACCTGGTGGCCGATCTGGTGGGCGGCCGGCCCCAAGGCGGCCAAATGGTCGGGCTCGTCCGGTCCGCAGAACGTGTTCTACCGCAACACGCTGGTCAAGCAGGCCACACCCGGCGGGCCGTTCGAGACCTACACCCCCTACTCCTCCGGCACCGTCTTCGCGTTCGGCTCCGACGACGCCGTCACCCAGCGATTCCGCCCACTCGGCCAGGGCGGCCAGGCGATCCCCGACTGGACCGGCCGCGAGACCCTCGACTACACCGGCCAGGGCGTGGCCACCCGCGACGCGGGCAACCGCCCTTCGCTGTTCCTGCGCGATATCGGCGGCGTCGTCGAACCGCGCACCAACGACCGCCGCACCGTGATCACCTGGAACATGCAGGGCGCGGGCACCACCGGCGCGGGATCGTACGAGAGCAAGTACACCCTGGGCGTCCAACAGCTCCTGGTGCAGAGCGGAGCCGACATCGTCCTGCTGCAGGAGGCCGGCGCCCCGCCCAACGGCGCCACCCACCTGCGCGACATCCCGCAGAACGTGTTCCACCGGTGGGACATGACATCGCCGCCGGTCCGCGAGTACCAGTACGGCGGGACGTCGAGCAGGCCGCGCTACCTCTACTGGCTGCACACCGACTCGGCCACGAACACCGACACCGGCCGGGTCAACCTGGCCATCGCCACCCGCACCAGGGCCCAGCAGGTCTTCGTCGCCCCGGCCGGGCTGGACAGCGGCGCCGAAGGCCGGCCCGCGGTCGGCGTCGCCATCGACGGCGTCGTCTACTTCACCGTGCACGGGCTCTCCGGCAACGCCCGCGGCAACGACGACCCCGGGTTGCTGCGTAACATCAGGACCCTGATGTCCACCGCGGGTCCCGGCGGTACGGCACTGCCGTGGATCGCGCTGGGCGACTACAACCGCCCGCCGTACTCCCCGGGGGACGGCTCGCCGGACCGGTCGCTGTCCACCGCGGTCACCGGGGAGTTCTCGGTCTTCGCCCCGCCGGAGCCGACCCACCCGACCCGCCAGCCCGTGGACGGCGACCCGATCACCGACCGTGTCCTCGACTACGCGGTCGTTCCGATCGGCGGACCCACCGCGCACCCCGCCGTCCAGAGCGTGAACCGGGTGAGCATGATGACGATGTCGGACCACTACCCCGTCGCCTACGAACTCGCCAACCTGCCGAACCCGCCACTGCCCCCGGCGCAGGTGGTGCCGGCCCTGCCGCAGACGGTGGTGCTGCGCAACGCCGGCACCACCAACCTGGCCGGACCCTCCGGCAGCGGCAGTAGCGGCCACGTGGTCAGCGACCAGTCGCGCTCGGCCCAGGCGCCGACACAGGTGTTCAGCCTGGCCCGCGACGCCGAATTCCCCGACTTCTACCGCCTGATCGCGGGCAGCCCATGGGCCGGCCGCTATCTGGGGCAGGAAGGCGGCGTCCGCGACGCGCGGATGGTGCTGTGGCCGAACGAGGCGATGGACCAGCTCTGGCGCCCCGTCTACCAGGGCGACGGCACCTGGATCCTGCACAACCTGGGCACCGGCCAGGCGCTCACCGCCCTCACCGGCGGCGGTGAGCTGGTCGGCCGCGACCTCGACGGCTCTGCAGGTCAGCGCTGGTTCCTGCAACCGGCCAGTACGGCCGGCAGTGTGAACGAGGTCGTGCTGCGCGGCTCCCTGGACCCGTCGCTGGCGATCGGGGTCGACTACATGGAGGAGGATCCGATGCCGGTGGAGCTGACGCCGGACGCCGACGAGCCTCAGCAGCGGTTCATCACGATCCCGGCGGGCCGTACCGGCGACGACGACTGCTACTACCTGGTCTATGACCAGAAGTACCTCACCTCGACCGCGAGCCACCCCCGGGAGCCGCTGGACCACAACGGGGTCTCGGCCAGCACGTTCCGCTCAGGCGACGACGGCTACCTGTGGTGCGCGACACCCGACGGCACGGGCGGAGTGCGCCTCAGCAACCACACGACACCGTCCGAGCGCCTGTACCTCACTCCTCCCGAGCCGGGGTACGAGCAGCTGACGGTGAACCGGTTCACGCCCGGCCTTCCCATCCCCAGCTGGGTACTGTCGGACGCCACCCAATGATCTGGTGCGGGCGCGGGCGATCCGGCTTCACGATCAAGGTCGTGTCACGGTCGCGGGACAGTGTCGGCCTCGCACCGGCTTCCCCGGAGAACACTCGCGGGCGGCAGGAAACCCCATGCCGGAGCGTTCGCGTCCGAAAGCACCCGCTAGCATCGGGGTCCCCCGGTCCCGCCTCGCGGATACTCCATCGCGACGGATGCCCGGCCGACTCGCGACGGAGCCCGCGTGCCCACGATCGACCCCCGACGTCTCCTCGTCCTCCGTGCCTTCGTGCTGTCCGACTCGGTCACCGCGACCGCGGCGGCGCTGCACCTGACGCCGTCCGCGGTGTCGCAGCAGCTCGCGGCGCTCGAGCGCGAGGTCGGCCACACGCTCGTCGTACGCACGGGACGCAAGCTGGCGCTCACGCCGGCCGGGCACATCCTCGCCGGGCACGCCGAGGAGATCAGCTCCCGGCTGAAGATCGCCGAGGCCGACCTGGCCGCGCACGCGGGCGGTGTCCTCGGGCAGCTCCGGATCGGCGCCTTCCCCACGGCGATCAGCTGGTTGGTGGCACCCGCCATCGTCGAGCTGCGCCGCCAGGCGCCGGGCGTCGACGTCACGGTCGTCGACGCGGAGGCGCACATGAGCCACCGGATGCTGATGCGCGGCGATATCGACGTGACCGTCAGCCTGGAGTACGAGTCCAACCCCGAGCGCGACTCCCCCGACATCGTGAAGTTCCCGCTCTACATCGAGCGGTTCAAGGCCGTCCTCCCCCACGGGCACCCGCTGTCCGGCGAGGAGGGCATCGAGCTCACCCAGCTCACCAAGGAGGGCTGGATCATGCCCTCGCCCGGTAACCCGTGCCGCACGATGGTGCTGCAGGCGTGCGCCGAGCTCGGCTTCCACCCGCCGATCATCCACGTCTCGGACGACTACCGCGCCGCGCTGGCGCTGGTCGCCGCAGAGGCGGGGATCTGCCTGGTGCCGGAGTCCGCGCTCTCCGCCCGCGACGCCGACTGGGTGACGATCCTGCCGACGCGCGGCATCGCGCCGCTGCGCAAGGTGATCATGACGACGCGGCGCGACAACCAGGGCCACCCCGTCGTACGTGCGGGGCTGGAGGCGATGCGGGCCGCTGTCGCCAAGCCGGACTCGGAGATCTACGGCCCGCTCGCGCGGTCCGACACCTTCAGCGTCGAGTGACGGCTCCGGTCGGCGGCGCGTTCTCGCGAAGGAAGGCGTCGACGTGCCGGTGGTACTCGTCCGGCTTGTCGCGGCGCACGCAGTGGTGGGCGCCCTCTATCACGACGACGTCGAAGCCGGGCGCGACGGCCGTGAGGCGCTCACGGGAGTGCTTGTCGACGATGACGTCGCCGGTGCCGGTGACGAGCAGCGCCGGTACGCCGGCCGGGCCGACCGTGATCTGCCGCGCGGTCGGCGTCCAGATCCGGCGCTTCTCGTGGAGCCGCTGCTCCATGTAGTCGGTGTCGACGGCCTTCATCGCCTCGGCGAGCGGGCGCAGCTCCTGCTCCGCCCAGTGGGGCTTGAGCTCGCGCTGCATGTCCATGAGCTCCTCGACCGACGCCGTGCCGGCGTAGTCGAAGGGGTCCTTGACGGTCTGCTCGACGCTGAGCCACGGGTTGGGACCGGCCTCCGGCAGCCACCACGGCGGGTCCTCGAGCACGACACCGGCCACGAGGTGCGGGGCGTCGGCGGCGACGAAGGCGGCGATCCGCGCGCCCATGGAGTGCCCGACGACGAGCGTCTTGCGCCCGGTCTCGTCGAGCATGTCCTTGAGGATGTCGATCGCGTCCTGCACCATCACGTCGGTGGACGGAACGCCCTCGTGCTCGGGCAGGCGGCCGGGCGACTTCCCGTGGCCCCGGGCGTCCGGCGCCACGATGTGGTAGTCGCCGCCCCAGCGGTCGACGGCGTCGCCGTAGCACGCGCCGGACTCCACGGCGCCGTGCAGGATGAGGATGGCGGGCGCATCTGCTGCGTCCCGCCCGTATTCTCGGACGAACAGGTCGGTTCCCACATGTCCTCTTCAGTACTCTGTCGCGCCGGACTCCGGCCGGCTCACGACGGGGTGGTCGTTCGGTGAGTCATGGTCATGATCGTGGCACGCCTGATCGGCGGCGCGCAACGCGCCCGCAGGTCAGGCCGGTAGCTCCGCCTCCGGTGTCGCCTCGACCAGCGCGCGCGTGCAGGGGTGCCGCGGGGAGCGGAAGATCTCGTCGGACGGGCCGGTCTCGACGATGCGGCCGCGCTGCATGACGGCGACGCGGTCGCTGTAGAGCCGGATCACCGCCAGGTCGTGGCTGACGTGAAGGAACGAGATCCCCTGGTCGCGCTGCAGGTCGGCCAGCAGGTTGAGGATCTGGGCGCGCACCGACACGTCGAGCGCCGAGGTCGGCTCGTCCGCGATGATCAGGTCCGGCTTGAGGGCGAGCGCGCGCGCCACGGCGACGCGCTGGAGCTGCCCGCCGGACGCCTCGTGCGGGTAACGCCCCAGGTAGTCGGCGCCGAGGCCGACCGACTCCAGCAGCGTGACCAGCTCGGCGGTCGACGTCGTCTCGCCGTGCGCACGGAAGACGTTCTCCAGCGTCTGCCGCACGGTCTGCCGCGGGTTCAGCGACGCCAACGGGTCCTGGAAGACCATGGCGACGTTGCGCCGCAGCCGCCGCAGTCCTCGCCGACCGAGGCGGGCGACGTCCTGCCCGTCCGTACGGACGGTGCCGGACGTCGGCACCACCAGGCCGTTGGCCATCCGCGCCAGCGTGGACTTGCCCGAGCCGGACTCGCCGACCAGGCCGAGCGCCTCGCCCCGCTCGACGTGGAGCGAGACGCCGTCGACGGCGAGGAAGCCCTTGCGCCCACGGCCGAAGCCGGCGGTGCGGTAGAGCTTGCTGACGTCGGTCATCTCCAGGATCGGCTCGCTCACCGGGCGACCTCCTGCGGTGCGGGGAGACGATCGAGGTGGCAGGCCGCAAGGTGCAGGCCGCCGTCCTCGCTGGTCGGGCGGACGGTGGGCAGCGGTACCTCGATGACGCAGCGCTCGCCGACCTGGTCCGCGAAGCCGCAGCGCGGCGCGAAGGCGCAACCCGGCCCGGCGTCGCGCAGCGACGTGGGCGCGCCGGGGATGGCGCGGAGCCGGGTCCGCTCCCCTCCGGTGTCGAGCCGGGCGTCCAGCCGCGGCGTGGCCGCGCGGAGACCGGCGGTGTACGGGTGGGCGGGCTGATCGAAGATGTCGCGGAGGCTGCCGTACTCGGCCTGACGGCCGGCGTACAGCACGAGGACGTCGTCCGCCGCGCTCCCCACCACCCCGAAGTCGTGGCTGATCAGGAGCATCGCCATGCCGTACTCCCGCTGGAGCTCGCGGAGCAGGGCCAGGATCTGCGCCTGCACCGTCACGTCGAGCGCGGTGGTCGGCTCGTCGGCGATGAGGAGCGCAGGCCGATTCACCAGGGCCATCGCGATCACCGCGCGCTGCCGCATGCCGCCGGAGAACTCGTGCGGGAAGCGGCGTACGGCGTACGCGGGCTCGGGGATGCCGACCCGGTCGAGCATCTCGACCGCGCGGGCCCGCGCGGCGCGGCGGGTGACCGACGGGTGGTGCAGGCGGACCGCCTGGGCGATGTGCGCGCCGATGTCGAGGTACGGGCTGAGCGCGGACATCGAGTCCTGGAACACCATGGCCACGTCGGAGCCACGGGCCCGGCGCAGCTCGCGCTCGTCGGCGGAGAGCATCTCCCGGCCGGCGACGACGATCCGGCCCCGGGCGCTCGCCCCGCGCGGCAGCAGCCGCATGATCGCCCGGCCGGTGATCGTCTTGCCCGACCCCGACTCGCCGACCACCGCGAGCGTGCGGCCGCCGTCCAGCCTCACGGAGAGGTCCCGGACGACATCGGCGGTGACGCCGCCGCTGGTGAACGAGACGCACAGGTCCTCGATCTGGAGTACGGGGTCAGGCACGGCGGATCCTCGGATCGAGAAGCGGCATCAGCAGGTCGGCGATCAGGTTGCCGACGATGATCAGGAAGGCGGAGAAGAGCGTCACCCCGACCACGATGCTCAGGTCGGACTCGTTCACGCCGGACAGCAGCAGGTCGCCGAGCCCGTGCAGGCTGAACACCTTCTCCGCGATCACCGACCCGCCCAGGAGCGCGGTGACGTCGAGCGCGAACATCGCCACGACCGGCACCATCACGCCGCGGACGGCGTGCCGGTTCACCTGCCGGGTCGACGCGCCGCGCGCGGTCATCGCGACGAGGTGGTCGGCCGAGAGCTCGTTGAGGAGCTGGGTGCGGGTGACCCGGATGTAGCCGGCGGCGAGGATGCACGACAGCACCATCCACGGGCCGATCAGGTGCCAGGCCCAGTCCGCCGGTGACTCCGAGAACGACACGAAGCCGGAGTACGGCAGCGCGTTGAGCATGAAGCCGAAGACCTGGAGGACGAGCAGGCCGACGAGGAAGGTCGGCACCGACAGTCCGAACATCGCGAAGCCGGTCGAGAACCGGTCGACGATCCCGCCCTTGCGTATCGCCGACAACGCGCCGAGGCCGATGCCCACGACGAGGCACAGGACGGCCGCGCCGGACGCGAGCGACAACGTGACGGGCAGCCGCTCGGCGATGAGCGTCGTGACGTCGCTGCGGTTCGGGAACGAGTAGCCGAAGCAGGGCGCCTGGCAGTGCACCTGCTGGGCGCCCGCGCCGTACGTACGGCCGACGAAGAGGCCCTTCACGAACTCGGTGTACTGCCACACCGGGCTCTGGTCGGTCTGCATGTAGGCGCTGACCTTGGCCCGGGTGTCGGGCGGGCACGGCTTGCCGCACATGGCGCGGGCCGGGTCCTTCGAGGCCCCGAAGAAGAGGGCTATCGTCACGAAGGCGATCGCGAGGAGCATGAACACCGCGGTGACCATGCGGCGGGCGATGTAGACGATCATGTAGCATCCTCCGTGCGCACGTCGAGGACGTCGCGGAGCGCGTCGCCGGCGAGCGTGGCGCCGAATACGATCAGGAACACCACGGCGCCCGGGAAGAGCATGTACCAGACGTCCGCGCCGCTGTAGATCCACGGCAGCGAGTCCGAGAGCAGCTTGCCGAGGTCGGGGACGTCGCCACGCAGGCCGACGCCGAGGAACGACAGTCCCGCGACGACGCTGACGTTGCCGGGCAGTGACATCGCGAACAGGACGACGACCAGGCCGAAGAGGTGCGGCAGCATCTCGCGGCGGATGATCTGCCAGGGCGGAGCCCCGGTCGCGCGCGCCGCCTCGACGAAGGCGCGGGCGTTGATCGCGCCGGCCTGGGCGCCGATGATCCGGGCCGGAACGGTCCAGCCGAAGAAGGCCAGTACCAGCACGAGGACCAGGCCCCGCGGCATCTCCGGCGGCACGATCGCCATGATCGCGATGACGAACATCAGGCCCGGGAAGCCGAACATGAAGTCGATCACCCGCCCCGCGACGGCGTTGAGCCAGCCGCCGAAGTACCCGGTGGCCGTACCGAGGACGGCGGCGAAGGCGATCGACAGGATGCTCGCCCCGAACGCGATGAACAGCGACGAGCGGATGCCGTAGGCGATCTGGGCGAACAGGTCGACGCCCGTCACCGGGACGACGCCGAGCCAGTGGTCGGCGCTGACGCCACCGAAGGCGCCCAGCGGACGGCCGCCGTCCGGGTGGAGCAGCTCGGTGTGCAAGGTGCTCGGATCCTGTCCCTCGATCCACACGAGCAGCGGGGCGCAGAGCCCCGCGACGAGCGGCACGACCAGCATGACCAGACCGGCGACGCCGGACCGCTTCCGGAGGAAGCGGCGGAGGACCGACGTACGCCGGCCCTCCGCCTGCTGGATCTCAGTGATCGACACCGACGACCAGCTCGTTCGCGAAGGGCGGGTAGGCGGGGATGAAGTAGTTCAGGATCTTCGAACCGGCCAGGGCCTGCGTGCGCTGCACGAGGATCGGCACGACCGGGGCGTCCTCCATGATCTGCTTGTCGATCGCGGCCCACATCGCGGCGGCCTTGCCGAGGTCCGGCTCCGCGATCGCGGCGTCGATCGCGGCGTCCACCTTGGGGTCGGAGAACTTCGAGGCGTTGCCGCCGCCGTTGCCGATCTCGCTCGACGCGAACAGCGGCTGGATGGTGCTCATGCCGCTCGGGAAGTCCGCTCCCCAGCCGTTCGTCGTCATGTCGTAGTCGCCGTCGGCGGACGAGACGAGCTCGGACCAGGTGTCGCCGTCGAGGCCCTTGAGCTCGACCTTGACGCCGACCCGCGCCAGCGAGTTCTTGATGCTCTGGGCTTCCTTCTCCTCGATCGCACTCACGTCGGTCGGGTAGGTCAGCGTGAGCTTCAGGCCGGAGACGCCGGCGTCGGCGAGCAGTTCCTTCGCCTTGTCGACGTTGCCGGTGTCACCGCCGTCGTACAGGTTGTACTCGGTGTAGCCGGGGATGCCGGGCGTCATGATGGTCGAGGTGATCTGGCCGCCGAACTTCGGGCCGCCGTACACGCTCTGCAGCTCGGCCTTGTTGATCGCGTAGTTGATCGCCCGCCGCACGCGGACGTCGGAGAGGCTCGGACGCTTGACGTTCATGGCGAGGTAGCGGAAGTAGCCCGACGGGCTGTTGGCCATGCGGGCGGAGATCGACGGGTCGGACTCGATCCGCTGGAACTGCGACGGCGAGATGAGCGCGTTGCTGATCGCGGTCTTGTCCTCGCCCTTGTCGTCGATGAGGCGCTGCACGATCGTGTCGTTGTTCAGGCCCATGTCGAGGATGATCTTGTCCGGGCCGGCGAGCCGCACCTGGTCGGTGTCGGCCTTCCAGTTCGGGTTGCGCTCCAGCACCGCCTGCGAGCCCTTGCTGAAGCTCGTCACCTGGTACGGGCCGCTGGCGACCGGGTGCTCGCCGTACGTCTCCGGCTTGGTGTCGGCCGCGGCCGGCACCGGCGCGAAGGCCGGCATGCTGACGATCCACGGCCAGTTGCCGAACGGACGCGTCAGGTGGAAGACGATCTTGCGGTCGTCGACGACCTCGACGGAGTCGAGCTTCTTGCCGTCGTACGGGCCGTCGTAGTCGGTGCCGCCGACCAGCAGCGTCTTGTGGTAGCCGAGGCCACCCTGGAACATCGGCGCGAACGACCGCTCGATGCCGTACTTCACGTCCTGCGCGGTGATCGGGCTGCCGTCGGAGAACTTCAGGCCCTCCTGCAGCGTGAAGGTCCACGTCTTGCCGCCGTCGTTCGTCGTACCGGTGTCGGTGGCGAGGTCCGGCACGAGGATCGTGTCCTTGTCCGGGAACGTCTGCCACGACGTCAGCCCGCGGTGCACCCACCGCAGCCGGCTGGTCGGCACCATCTGCGCGTTGGCGGTCTCGAAGGATTCGTTCGCGCGCCGCGAGAGGTAGTGCAGGGTCCCGCCCTGGGACACGGACTCGAGCGCCGTCGTGTTCTTGTCCTTCGTCGGCTCGGTGGACGGCGAGTTCGCGTTGCAGCCCGCCATCACGAGGGCCAGGACGAGCGCGAGCCCTGCGGGCGCCACTCTCCGGGATCGATTCGCCATAGATCGCGCTTCCTGTGAGGCGGTCCCGATCGGTCGGGTCCGCTGCTTGAATCTCAGGAAGGGAGTCTGTTGGCGGGCGAGAGCGCGCGTCCATCGAGGAGTTCTGCAGGGAACCTTTCAGAAAATCTGAAAGATCGCGGAGATCTGCGTGCGGCATCCACGATAACCCGGCGGTCTCGGTGGCTGGAAGACCGTGGCGCACACCCGCGGGCGGGACCTGGCGTTTGCCCCATGACGCCGATCTCCCTGCCGACAACACCCGTATCAACGCTTGCATCGGTCTCGTCGCCGGATCTACCGGCGAGTGACAACGCGGGGTCGCGTTGCCATCCGCTCGGCTGAACCGCCGGCCGGTGCTTCCGCGGGGCGGTGGCGGCACCGGCCGGTCAGGCAGGAGCGTCAGGTGGCGAGGGTGGCCACCGGCTCCAGGCCGTAGGTGCGTGCGTAGCCGTTCTCGGTGCCCACGAGCAGGTCCACAACGTCGAAGTATCGGTCCCAGAAGGGGGTTTCGCGCAGCGCGTCGATCAGCAGCCGGTAGGCGTCGTGGTCGTCCGCCTCCCAGACCCAGATGTCGGTGACCCGCGCCGAGTAGAACTCCGTGTCGTAGAAGCGGGAGCGGACGCCGCGGGTGCGGGCCTCGATCACCGGGACGACCTGGGTGGTGAAGGCCTGGACGCGTTCGGCCACGGTCATCGAGAGCCATTCGGGCGTTGTCTTGACCAGCATGAACGCGGTTACCGGCGGCTCGATTCGGTCAGTGGGCATCGACTGCCTCCGGTGTGGCGAGGACGGCGGGCTTGAGAGTCTGCGCGCACCACTGCGCGAATCCGGTGCCCGGGCCCGCCTGCGGCGAGCGGTCGACGCCCGAGTCCAGGCCCTGGTCCTTGGCGCGCTTCATGTCGACGACGCCCTCGACGAACGCCTCGTTGAGGCCGTGGCCGAGCAGGGTGGACCGCAGTTCGTCGAGCGGCCGGCGCCGGTAGCGGACCGGACGGCCCAGCTCCTCGGTCATGATGCGGGCCAGGTCGTCGGGCGACAGGTCCTGCGGGCCGAGCACCGGAACACTGCCGACGCCGGTCCAGGAGCGGTCCAGCAGCAGCCCGGCCGCCGTCGCGGCGATGTCGGCGACGGCCACCAGCGGGGCCGGACGGTCCGCGGCGACGGTGTCGGTGAAGACGCCGTTCTCGCGGATCGAGCCGGCCTCCTCCAGCAGGTTCTCGAAGAAGGACGGGCTGGCCAGGGCGCGGTAGGCGACGCCGGAGCCGGCGATCAGGTCGTCCATGGCCAGGGAGGCGGTGACCAGCCCGGCCCGGGCGGCCTGCGGGGTGCCGCGGCCGAGCGCCGAGACGCCGACGACATGGCCGACGCCGTGGGCGGCGAACGCCCGCGCGGCCGGGCGGGTGAAGCCGCTGAACGCCTCGTCGGGCGTGGCCGAGGCGTCCGGTGGCACCAGCCAGAAAACGGCGTCGGCCCCGGTGAAGGCGCGCTCGACGGTCGCGGCGTCGCCGTGCGAGCCGGTGACCACCTGGACCCGTCCGCGCACGGTCTCGGGGAGCCGGGCAGGATCACGGACCACGACGCGCAACTCCTCTCCGCGTGCGGGCGCGGCCTCGACCAGCAGCGAAAGCAGCCTCCGGCCGATGTTCCCGGTGGGGGCGGTAATGACGATCATGAAAACCTCGCGGTCTGTGTCGGATCGGTACGGCCCTTCGATCGTGCAGACCCGAACCGCATTGCCACAATGGGAACCTCAGCATCCAATCATTGCCTGAAACGGAATCATGCCGGTGAGCAGCCCATCTCCGAACCTAGACGCCAATCTCGCCGTCGCCCTCGACGCCCTGCTGACCGAGCAGAGCGTCACCCTTGCCGCCGCGCGGCTGCGCACCTCCCCCGCGGCGATGAGCCGTACCCTGGCCCGGCTGCGCCGGGTGCTCCAGGACCCGCTACTGGTGCGGGCAGGACAAGCGATGGTGCCCACACCCCGCGCAGAGGCGCTGCGGGACGAGGCCGCCGCGGTGGTGCGCCGGCTGGAGGCGTTGCTCACCCCGAGCGGTGCGATCGACCCCGCCGCACTGCGGCGCACCTTCACCGTCCAGGCCTCGGACCTGGTCGGCGCGGCGCTGGCACCGGGTCTGCTCGGGCTGGCCCGGCGCCGGGCGCCGGGCGTCTCGCTGCGGGTGCTGGCAGAGGAGTGGGAGGCGGGCCCCGCGCTGCGCGAGGGCCGGATCGATCTGGAGATCGGGGCCATCGACCACGTCGACCCGGAGACCCGGGTCGAAGAGCTGGTCACGCTGCGGATGGCGGTCGGCGTCAGAGCCGGGCACCCGCTCGCCGAAGGAACCCTGACGCCCGCCAGGCTGGCCGCGGCCGAGCACGTGGCGGTCAGCCGCCGGGGACGTTTCAGCGGCCCGCTGGACGCGGCCTTGGCCGAGCAAGGGCTCAGCCGGCGGGTCAGCGCGGTCCTGCCCGGACATCTGGCGGCGATGGCCCTGGCCGCGGTCGGCGACGTGGTCTGCCTGGTGCCGACCGCGCCGCCGGGCGAGCCCCCTTCACCACTCAGCGGCACGGCGCACGCGCTGGGACTACGCCTGCTGGAAATCCCGCTGCCGCTGCCACCACTGACGATCGGCATGGCCTGGCACCCGCGCCACACCGCCGACGGGGCCCACCAGTGGCTGCGTGGCGCCGTGCGCCGGGTACTCCGTCCGGCCCGGGAGGAATAGCCCACGGCGCGGGTCCGCGCACACCCGGGCGCCCGGGCACAGGTCCGAACCCGACCGTGGCCAGAAGCCTGGGGCGGTCGAAGCCGCGGCAGACGACTTCGACCGCCCCAGGCCGGGTGCCACTACCGCTCGGGGCCGATCCGGTACCGGGGCTCAGGCAGCCGGCGCCGGATCGGCCTCCGGATCGGCCTGGTCCTGCGGGTCGAGCTTGGTGAAGGCGATGGCGAGTCCCTGGGCGTCGAGCCTGGCCGCCAGGCCGAAAGTCGCGTAGACGTCGGGGTCCTGGAACACCGAGTTCCGGGTGATGCCCTCGTCGGTGACGGTGAGGATCTGGAGCGTGTGCAGGTCGTACCCGTCGCCGACGCGCCGATAGGCGGCGAATCCGGGCTGGCCGCCGTTGGCCGTGACCTCTTTGAGGAGCCACTCCTTTCCGGCCGCCCCGAAGACCCATTCCATGAACAGGCCGTAGTTGCCGCGACCGGAGAACCAGTTGAGCATCGGCGGCATCTCCATGATGACGTCCTCGGTGAGCAGTCGCTTGAGGCCCTCGACGTCGGCGACCTCGAACGCTTTCATATAGCGTTCGAGCCAGGCGCGCTGCTCGGCTGCGGACGGCTCGCTGACCCGTTCCTGCCGGACCCCGGCCTCCTTCATACGGGTGCGCGCCCGCTGCAGGGAACTGTTCACCGACACGACGGTGGTGCCGAGGATTTCCGCCGTCTCGGCCCCGGAGAAGCCGAGCACGTCACGCAGGATCAGCGCACCGCGCTGACGCGCCGACAGGTGCTGCAGGGCGGCGGCGAACGCCAGGCGCAGGCTGCTGCGGTCGATCACGGTCCCGGCCGGATCGCCCGCGTCCAGCGACGAGTCCGGCAAGGGCTGGAGCCAGGCGGCGTGCTCTCCCCGGACGAGAGGCACGAGCGGATCCGACGCGGCCACCGTCCCCGACGGCAGCGGTCGGCGCCTCCGAACCTCCAGGGCGGTCAGGCAGGCGTTCGTCGCGATCCGGTAGAGCCAGGTGCGCAGTGAGCTGCGAGTGTCGTCGTACTGCTCCCGCGCCCGCCACGCCCTCAGGTACGTGTCCTGGACCAGGTCCTCTGCGTCGTGAGCCGAGCCGAGCATCCGGTAGCAGTACGCCACCAGCTCCGTCCGAAACGGTTCGATCCGACGATCGAAGCCCTCTTCCCCCGCCATCACGCCACGCCCCATCTCCACTACCGCCACAACCACCCTTCCTGGCGACGTGCAATGACAATCCGCTATGGCGGATAAATCACCACGCGGTCATCAACGGCCTGGCCATGACATACGTCCGATTTTAGATAAAGAACAAGTTTAGTGCCTGTTCCTGAACCTCACTTGTAGGCAGGGGAATGACGAATATCGGAATGAAAAGTCCCGCCAAGGCGGCCGGAATCAAGGCCCTTGGCGTGACTTCTCGTTCGGAGGCGTCTCGGGGGTCGCCCGGGGTCGCATCCGATGCAAGGTCCGAGGCGCCCACGCGAAACCTCTGGCTATCGGAAATCGAAGTTCCAGCAGCTCAGAGCGGTGCGGGGCTTACCGGGACCTTCCGGTCCGATGTTCGTCGTGGCACCATACGGTCACTACCGGTAACAGGGAAGGGTTCACCGCCCGGGCGCCAGCACCGGGCTGTTGTGATAGGCGGCGATCAGCCACTGACCGTCCCGCTTCTCGAAGACCCAGGTCGCGTTCACCTTGCGCCGGTCGTCCGGAACCCCGGTCTCGCCGGGGAACAGGATGCCGGATTCGCTGATGACGATCGCGGCGTCCCTGCCGACGAAGCGAAGGCTGAGCTGTTTGTTGTAGGTGGAGCTGCCCTTGAGCGGCCCCGCGAAGCCCAGGGCCATGTTCTCGCGGATCACGTCACGGCTGTCGCGGAGCGAACCGGTCATGATGGCGGTCGCGTCCGCGGTGTAGTTGGCGACCATGCCGTCGGCGTCGCCGGCCTCCCACGCCTTGTAGGAGGCAACCAGCACGGCCTGGATGGCGGCCTCGTCTTCCACATGACTGTCTGACATCGGATTCTCCCTTGCGATCGGCTCGCCCGGGTGTTCCGGTGAGCTCGTCAGTACATACCGACGGCGAGGTCGGAACTCATCGCGGCGGACGAGACCTTTTTTCCGGGTCTTCAAGGGCGGCCTGACGGCCGCCGTCCCGCCGGGCGTGCGGCCGCACCGGCGGCCGCTCCACCGTCATCACCCCCGGGCTCCTCAAAGCCGCCGCGACCTGCTGCCCAGCCCCGAGCGCTCGGTCACCTACCGCGGGACCGGCCGGAGTGGTGCGTTCTTGACGCGGGAGCGGGACTGGTGTCGTTGAACCAGGGGGTTGTCATCGCGACTTGGCCCGGAACGCCCGCCGGTAGGCGCCCGGCGTTGTGCCCAGGGTGTTGAGAAAGCGCCTGCGCAGGTTGGTTGCTGAGGACAGACCGACGCGGCGGGCGACGGCGTCCAACGGGAGGTCGGAGGACTCCAGCAGGTCCCGGGCCGTGGCGATCCGCTGGGTGAGCAGCCACTGCCCCGGGCTGGTGCCGAGCTGATCGGCGAACCGCCGGGCGAGGGTACGTGTTGAGACGCCCGCGTGCGCGGCCATGCTCTCAACGGTCACCGGTTCGCCGAGTCGCCCGATGATCCATTCCAGCAACGGCGCGAGTGTGCCGTCGATCTGTGCGGGGTGCGGCGCCGAGTACTGCAACTGCCCGCCCTCGCGGTGGGGCGGCATGCTGACCACCCGCGCTCCGCGGGAGTGCGCGTGGCGCAGCGCCCGGACGACCGCAGGTGCGGGTGGCTCCCCGGTGGGCAGCCAGCCCGGGATGATCACGGTGTCCGCCCGGTCGAGCGCGTCCAGCCCGTCGGTCACGAGCATGTCGTATCCGGCGCACGTCGAGACCCGGCCAGGGCGCTCCGCGCACACGCTGAAGGCGTACCGCGCCGGAAGTCCTGGCCGCTCGATCCCGAACACCTGGGCCGCGCAGGCGAGTTCGAAGGTCGATTGCGGTGAGCGGGCGAGCGCCACTACGCGATGCATGGCAGGAAAGTACCGTGTGACGTCTTTCCTGACACTCGGCGGGGCGATGGTCGACCGCCAGGCTGGCCCCATGACGACAGAACAGAACACGCCCGCCTATGTGTGGTCCGCCGTCCAGGACGCCCCGGTCCGCGAACTGTTCCCAGGCATCCGTACGCGCCCGCTGTGGACCGGGGACAACGGGGCAAAGGCCTGTGTGCTGGAGATGGACGCGAACACCTGCTGGCAGGGAGTCGACGTCCACGAACCGGGGCCCGAGGAGGTCTTCGTGGTCTCCGGCGTCTTCAACGACGGCGACCGGGACTATCCGGCCGGCTCCTTCATCCACGCTCCCGCAGGTTCCTCGCACGTCCCGCAGACGACGACGGGCTGCACGCTGTTCCTCTTCTACCCGGAAGGCTAGTTCCGGCCTCTGAGAATGAGCGCAGACACTGGAGGACGTGGCCCGGCTCTCCCCGCTCAGGGAGCGGCACATCAGCTTCCTGGGCCGCCACCTGTTCGACATCAAGGCCGGCGGCCCCGGCCTGCGCCCCTTCCGGGACGCGGACGCCGTCGAGGACGACGAGGACCGGCGGCCGGCACACCACCCCTTCCGGGCACGAGCTCAACCGGACGGTGTGAGCGAGGACCACACTCCGAACCACTGCTCGGCGCCGTACTCCTCGAACCGCTCCACCTCGGTGAACCCCAGCTTCGCCGCGAGGCGCATCGCGCGGTCGTTGGCGGTCTGGGTACAGAGCACCACCGGCTCGCTGGGAAGTGCGCCGGCGAACCAGTCGAGTGCCGCCGCGCACGCCTCGGCGGCGTACCCGCATCCCCACGCCTCCGGCAGGAACATGTAGCCGAGCTCGGCCTCCCCGGCATCCGGACAGACATGACCCGGACGCTCCGCATCGCGCCGATCGAGCGTGATCATGCCGATCATCGCCCCATCGAGATCGACCACGAAAAGGCCAGGGCGCCGCCCGGGCACCTCAGGCAACGCGCGTTCGAACTCATCACGCGGTCGAGGGCCACCGATGTAGGCGCCCACCTCCGGCGAGGTGAACAACTCGACGAACGCCGCACGGTCCCGGGCCTCGGACTCACGGAGCACGAGCCGCCTGGTCCTGATCAGGGCAGGCGGCCAGGTGGCGGGCCCAAGATCAGTCATGGCGGGCAACCTATCGCACGCCCGTCAAGCGGCACACCCGGGTTCCCGGGTGCACCAATGCGGAGACATGGTGAACCATCGGGTCCAGACGGAGCCGACAGCCTCGGCGGTGATCTCGTCCCCACCGCACGCGAGTGCGGTGAGATCACTCACCTCGGAGTCGTAGAGACGGGGGCGGACTTGCTCGATGGTCGCGATTCCTTGCCCAATCCCGCCCTCCTGAGGAGAGAGGCGGAAGCAGACCTCGAGGGCGATCGAGTGACGGTTATGATCGCAGCAGCCTTTATCCGGAGCCGGTGAGGCACTGACCGACGCCGTGAGGTATCCGTGGCCAGCAATGCACTCTTCGGCCGCCGTGCCGAGCTCGAACAGCTGTCCGGCTTTCTCGACGCGGCTCGGCGGCATGGCGACGCGCGGCTGATGTGGGGTGACCCCGGTATCGGCAAGTCCGCTCTCCTGGCCGCCGCAGCCGAGCTGGCCGTCACGACGGGGATGCGCGTGCTGCGAGCGTCCGGGTCCGAGTTCGAAGCCGACGTCGGTTACTCCTGCCTCAATCAGCTGCTCCTGCCGGTCGAAGCCGACATCCGGCGCCTGCCGCCGGAGCTTCGGGAGGCACTGTCGGTGGCGCTGGGATTCGGTGTCGGCGCACCCACCGACGCGCTCCTGATCTGCAACGCCGCCCTCCTGCTCATCAAGGGGGTCGCCGCCGAGGCGCCGCTCGCCCTTCTCGTGGACGACGTCCAATGGATCGACCGGGCCAGCGCCGTCGTGCTGGGATTCGTCGCCCGCCGTCTGCAAGGCGTTCAGGCTGCGTTGCTGATCTCCGCCAGGACGGGGGCGGTGAGCTCCTCGGCACCGCGAGGGTTGACCGAGATGGTCGTTCAGCCACTGGATCGAGAAGCGGCAGGTCAGCTGGTCGACGTCAACTTCCCAGATATGCCGGTGCGGATCAGGAAACGGCTGCTCGACCTCGCACAGGGCAATCCGCTGGCATTGACGGAACTGCCTTCGACGTTGCTGGGTGCGACACATCCTGCAGTGGCGCACTCGGAGGTGGTCCCGCTCAGCGATCGGCTCCAGGCGATGTTCGCTGCGCGGATCGCCGACCTGCCGGAACCGACCCGAAGAATGCTCTTGCTGGCCACGTTCGAGGGCACCGGCGACGTCCGGGTACTCAGGGCCGCCCTGACGGATGAGGCCGGACTGGCCGACCTCGCCCCCGCCGAGCGGGCGCAGTTGGTACGCGTGGACGACGCCACGGCACGGATCGCGTTCCGGCACCCGCTGATCCGGTCGGCGATCGTGGCGGGGTCCACGCACGAAGAGCGCCGGACCGCGCATGTCGCCCTTGCCGGTGCCCTGACGGATGACCAGGAACGTCGCGCGTGGCACCTCGCTGCGGCCGCCGTCGGCCCGGACGAGACGGTGGCGGCGCTGCTCGAGGATTCAGCGCATCGCATCATGCTTCGCGGTGACGCGTTCGCCGCGGTCGCCACGCTGATCCGCGCGGCCGAGCTGAGCGTGACGAGCGCCGATCGGGGGCGTCGGCTCTCTGAGGCCGCGTACATCGGCGCCGAGGCGAGCGGAGCCATCGACGATGCGAAGACGCTCCTGACCGATGCGCGGCGGGCGGCTCCGGATTTCACCGGCTCGCTCCACGCGGCCAACGCGGCCGCGTTCCTGATGCTCAACGGGGACGGCGACGTCGCCACCGCTCACCGGCTCCTGGTCGGCGCCATCGAGACCGCAGAGCATGGCTACCGGGCCGAGGATCCCGCGCTCATCGAGGCCATGCACACATTGATGCTGCTGTGCTGGTACGGCAGCGTCCCGGAGTACTGGGAGCCGTTCTACCGAGCGTTGGAGAGACTGGAGCCAGGACCGCCCGACGTGCTGTCGCTGGCGAGCAAGACCTTTCCCGACCCGGTCCGCACGGGGGCGTCGGCGCTGGCGAGCAGCCAGGTCATCCTCGACACCCTTGCGGACGAGACCGACCCCACGCGGATCATGCGGGTCGGCACGGCCTCGGTCTATCTGGATCGCCTGGGTGATTGTCGTGAGTCCTCGTGGCGGCTGGTCCGGCAGGGACGAGAGGGAGGAGCGCCCCGCCGGCACCTCGGTGCCCTCATGCACCTGTGTCTGGACGACTACCTTGTCGGCCGATGGGACGAGGCCGAGGAACTCGCTCGTGAGGGACAGCAGGTCTGTGACACCAGCGGCTTCTCCTTCTTCGCGTGGTACTTCCTGTACAACAGAGCGATCCTCGCCGCCGGACGGGGACGCTTCGACGAGGCGTACGCGCTCGCTGACGAGATCACCCACTGGGCGCTCCCGCGTGGTGTGACGGCTGCGGCCCTTTTCGCCCAGCATCCGCGTACCCTCGCGGCGCTGGGCCAGGGAGATTTCGACGCCGCCTTCCACCACGCCGCCGCGATGAGCCCGCCCGGCGCGCTTGCCTCGCATGTGCCTCACTGCATGTGGGTCATGTTCGACCTCGTCGAGGCGGCGGTGCGGACAGGGCGGACGGTCGAAGCCCGGGCGCACGTCGAGGCGATGCAGGCCGCCGACGTGGCCGGCTTGTCGATCCGGATGACGCTGATTCAGACGGCAGCGGAGTTTCTCGTGTTCGATGACGATGAGGCGAAGGCGCGGCTGGAGTCGCTGCTGTCGGGCCATGTGGCGGAACGGTGGCTGTGGGACGCCTCCCGCATCCGGCTCGTCCTCGGCGAGAGGCTGCGTCGTGGCAGATCGGCGTCGCAGGCGCGTCGGCATCTTCTCATCGCGTGTGACGGCTTCGCCGCGATGGCCGCCGGCCCCTGGGTCGAGCGTGCGCGGAGAGAGCTGCGCGCCGCCGGATACCGGTCGGCCGAGGCATCGTCAGGCGGCCTGGTCGCTTTGACGGCGCAGGAGTTGCAGATCGCCGAGCTGGCGGCGAGCGGTCTGACCAACAAACAGATCGCGGAGCGGCTGTACCTCTCGCACCGGACGGTGGGCGCGCACCTGTACCGCATCTTTCCCAAGCTCGGCGTCACCTCTCGCGCGGGGCTCAGGGATGCGCTCTCTCCGGATTCCGAAGCCCCGCGCTGAGTTCGTCGGCCTGCGCCTCCTTGTCCTCCAGCAGCCGCTCCAGCAGGCGCCGGGTGGTGGGGTCGTCGGCCTCGATCCAGCGCACCGCTTCCTGCAGTGACTGGATGAGGATCCGCGCACCCACGAGGTTCTGCGTCACGATGCCGGTGAGATCGCCGTCCTGGAATGTCTGGAAGGTGATGCGCGACCGTGCAGGCAGGTGCCGTGGGTCATAAGCGGCGGTGAACCCGAGCTGGACGACGCGGGTCGCGAGCAGCCGCGCGCCGGCGCGGTCACGGTCGGCGCAGCCGTGGAGGAACTCCGCGACCGGCCGGTGTGACGGCCCGCGGACGAGCAGTGCGTGCTGCTCGTACTGCAACGAGGACACGACCATGCTGGCCAGCAACACGTTCAGCAGGTGCGCGACCGCTTTCAGGTCGGCCCGGTTCGACGGTGTGACCGCACCGTCCTCCAAGTCGAACAGGGCCCGGTCCCGGACCTCGCGCATGCGCAGGACGGCTGGCGGCTCTGGAGGACTCGTCACGTGTCGATGGTCGGGCACGTGCCTGAGCCGTGCATCTGTCAAATGACCTAACTGCATCAGCGGTTAAGTCACCGGCCGCCATGGGCGCTCAAGGCGGGAGTCGGATGACTGATGCGGTACGGCCGGCCGGCGCCGACAGTGGGCTGCGACGAGCTCCACCAGTGAGGAGTAATCCCATGACCATCAGCCACGGCTTCCACGCCGCCATGACCGCGCAGCCGGGCAGGGGCGACGACCTGGTCGCGGCCCTGCTCGACGCGCCGTCCCTGCCCAACGAGGACTGCGTCGTCTTCCTGGTCGGCCGCTCGGCCGGCAATCCGGACACCGTTTACGTCACCGAGGGCTGGGTCAGCCAGGAGGCCCACGGCAGGTTCTTCGCGACCGAGCAGGCCCAGGCGTTCGTCGCGGCCCTGCAGCCGCTGCTGGCCGCGGAGGCGCAGTACATCGACGAGGTCCCCGTCGGCGGCAAGGCCGCCCTGTGAACGAGGAGACCACCATGGCCCGCCCCGGCCTCGACCCCGAACTGCGCGCGCTCCTCGCCGACCTGCCGCTCATGTCCGGGCTCGACACGGAGGTGCTCGCCCAGCTGCGCCGGCTGCCGTCCACGCCGGTCGACGCGATCCTTCACGGCCGCGCCGCCGACCACCGCGAGATCACCACCCCCGTCCCATTGTCGATCTTCGCTCCGGCCCGGACCGATCACGCACCGACCCCGTGTGTCTACTGGATCCACGGCGGCGGCATGGTCATGGGAGACCGTTTCTCGCAGATCGACATCCCCCTGGACTGGCTCGACCTGTTCGGCGCCGCCGTCGTCTCCGTGGAGTACCGGCTGGCGCCGGAGGCCACCGGCACGACCCCGGTCGAGGACTGCTATCAGGGGCTGCTCTGGGTCGTCGAGCATGCCGGCGAGCCCGGTGTCTGGACCCGCGAGATGAACGAGTTCGGCTGGCGATCGCTCATCGGTCTCGGGGAGGTGTCCGGCTACATGTCACCCGCGATCGCCGATGACCTGTCCGGCCTGCCGACCGCCTACATCGATGCCGGGACTGCCGAGGTGTTCCGCGACGAGGACGTCGCATTCGCCACCCGGATCTGGGCCGCCGGTGGCCAGGCGGAACTGCACATCTGGGCAGGCGGCTGCCACGGCTTCGACGCGCTGTATCCCGGGGCTCGGATCTCGGTCGCGGCCCGCCGTACCAGGAACGACTGGCTCGCCCGGGTCCTGCAGCCATCATCCGGAGCCGTCCGGTGAGCGCCCACGACCGCGCCGCGTTCCTGCACGAGTTCGCGCGCGCTCCCTTCACCGTCGGCGCGGTCGCGCCGAGCGGTGAGCCGTTGGCCGACCTGATCACCGCGCCCGTGCCGCGTGACGGTGACCCGCTGGTCGTCGAGCTCGGCCCGGGCACGGGTGCGTTCACGGCGGCGATCCAGCACCGGCTCGACGGCCGTGGCCACCACCTGGCCATCGAGGTCAACGAGCGGTTCGCGCAGCGTCTCGCCACCCGCTACCCCCAGATCGGCGTCGCCGTGGCCGACGCCCGGGATCTTCGCGAGGTGCTCGCGGAGCGCGGTCACCACCGCGCGGACGTGATCGTGAGCGGGCTGCCCTGGGCGGCGTTCGCCGCGAGCCGGCAGGACGACCTGCTCGATGCCCTCACCGGCGCCCTCGCCCCGCACGGCGCGTTCACCACGTTCGCGTACACGCACACGCGGTGGGCTCCGCCGGCCCGGCGGCTACGGCGGTCCCTGGGCGGCCGGTTCGAGGAGGTCGTGGTCAGCCGGACGGTGTGGGCCAACGTGCCGCCCGCGTTCGTCTACTTCTGCCGGAGGCCCCGTGTC
The DNA here is from genome assembly GCF_040683035.1 of Streptosporangium sp. NPDC051022. NCBI lineage: Bacteria > Bacillati > Actinomycetota > Actinomycetes > Streptosporangiales > Streptosporangiaceae > Streptosporangium > Streptosporangium sp. NPDC051022. The sequence goes on from NZ_JBFBCF010000021.1 coordinate 99,726, forward strand.
CCGGCCCCGGCCTTCGATTAGAGGTCGATCATGGCTCTGCGGCAGAAGGCTCTGCCGGCCGTACGGCCGACCGGTGAGGATCACCGGGCGACGCCGTTCGAGTTGTTCTTCGACCTCGTCTACGTCTTCGCGATCACGCAGCTCACCGGCTCCATGGCACGCGAGCACGACGCCAACGGCGTGTTCCAGGGTCTCCTGATGCTGGCGCTGCTGTGGGGCACCTGGTCCGGCTACACCTGGCTGGGCAACCATTCTCGGGCCGACGGGGGGCTGCTGCGGGGCGGGATGGTCGTCGCGATGGCGGCGATGTTCGTGGTCGGTTTGACCATCCCGGAGGCGTGGGCCGACGGGCCGGGCGCCATCGTGCTGGTAGGCGCCTACCTGCTGGTTCGCTGGGTGCATCTCATGGTCTTCGCCGTGGCCGCGAACGGTGACACCGGGCTGCGGCGTCAGATCGCCATCACCTGGTTGCCCATGACGGCGAGCGCGGCGCTCCTGGTGTCCGGGACGTTGCTGGGGAACTGGACACAGATGCTGCTGTTCGCCGTCGCCCTGGTGGTGGACTGGGTGGGCATCTATCTCACGGCCAGGAACGGTCACTGGCGGCTGCACAGCCCGGCGCACATGACCGAGCGGCACGGGCTGTTCATGATCCTGGCCATCGGCGAGTCGGTCATCGCCGTCGGTGCCGGCGCCGCAGGACAGCTCGTCAGCGCGGCACTGCTGCTCGCGGCCGTTCTCGGCATCGCCGTCGCGGTGTGCCTGTGGTGGCTCTACTTCGACGTGGTGGCAGGCGCGGCAGAGCGCAGGCTCAGCCGTGTACGTGGCGAAGAGCGGGTCATCCTGGCCGTCGAGGCCTACACCTACGGACACTTCCCCATCATCGCCGGCATTCTGCTCACCGCCCTGGGCATCGAGGGCGTGGTCGCACACGCCGACGAGGGTGAGCCCCTGGGCGTGTTCTCCGCACTCGCGCTCTATGGCGGTGTCGCGCTCTACCTCGTCGGGCATCTGCTGTTCAGGCTCCGGATGCACCGCGCGCTTGGCCGATGGCGGCTGCCGGCGGCCTGCGCCGTCCTTGCGGCCGCGCCGGCCGCCGTGGTCCTCCCGCCGCTGGTCGGGCTGGCCGGCGTGGTGGCCATCCTCGCTGCTCTGATCGCCGTCGAGAGCACCCGCCACGCGGGCAGGAACGGGCAAGGGCACGCGAGCTTTGGGGATCGTCCGCCCGCCGCGGGACTGATCACGTAGCCCCGAGAAAGGAGGGACGATGACGAACCGTCACCGCAGCGTGATTTCGTCACAGGTCAACGGTGTGCCGCACCGGCTGAGCGTCGACAATCGCACGACGCCGCTGGACGCGTTGCGTGAGGACATCGGCCACACCTGACCCAGGAAGGGCTGCGACCACGGCCAGTGCGGCGCGTGCACCGTGCTCCTCGACGGCAGGCGGGTGGTCTCCCGCCTGACGTTGACGGTGGCCGCCGAGGGCGCCGAGATCACGACCGCCGAGGGACTGGCCGGTGACGGCGAACCGCTGCCGCTTCAGCAGGCGTTCGCCAGGCTCGACGGCTTCCAGTGTGGATATTGCACGTCCGGACGGCTCTGCTCGGCGGTCGGGCTGAAGCCTAAGGTCACCGGTTACAGCTACACCTCGCGTGGGGAGCGGCAGTCGGCGAAGCGATCGCCCGCCCGCCGGATCTCCGTGGAACTAGTAATACCCCTTCTGCCCGTCGAGCAGCTCGCGCATCGCGTCCAGGTGCCCGACGTGCCGGGCGGTCTCCTCGAGCATGTGGATCACGATCCACCGCAACGTCGGAGCGAAGTCCGACTGCTTGCCGACGTCGTCCAACGCGTGGGCCGCGATGATCTCGTTCGACCGCGCGTACTGCGCCTCGAACTCGTCCAGCAGCCGGGCCAGCGGTACACCGTCGGCCATCATGTCGGCGTCGTCCGGCAGATCCTTCCGGAACTGCGGGTTCGTGTCGGAGGGCTCACCGAGAAAGATCACGTTGAACCAGCAGTGCTCGGTCCAGCGCATGTGCGACACCAGCCCGGCCGGCGTCATCATCGGAGACTCCGGCAGCACCGCACGATGCTCGTCCTCGGCCCGCAGCCCCTCCAGCTTGTGGCGCACCAGCACCCGCTGCAGGTCCAGCCACCCGATCAGCTGCGTCCGCTCATCGGCCACGATGGGCGGACGTTGCTCGTAAAGATTCATGCCGGAAACCTAGCCGCTGACCAGGCTGGGCACACAGCCCAAAAGGGGCTGCCGCAGTACTCGCCGATCGGGCGGATACGGCACGACCAGCCGTGATCTGTCGGCTGCCGTGCTGGTCAGGTATTCGTTTGGAGGGTGGCGAAGTCGGTGTGGGCCTGGTCGACGGCTTCGGGGTAGCGCCGTCGCTTGTCGTGTCGGCTCCCCGCGTCGTCGCCGAACTGGCCCGCCGGATCGAACAGATCACGTCCACCATCGACAGCCGACAGGTGCCGGCCGTCTTCTCGGTGGACCACCTCACCGCAGAGGCCGGCCGGGCCGTTCTCGTGGAGAACCACGCGGCATAACGTCGCCGAGTACGGCGAGCTCGCGTAGTCACGTGGAAGCTGCCTGGCGGCCGGCACATGTTCGGGAGCGGAGAGGGCCCTGACGCTCAGCGCATCGAGGATCTCATCGCGCTGCTGACCTCGGCGGGAGAGCGCTGAGGTCAAGACAGTTACCGTTCCCGGACTGCGTAGGTCAGGTGGGTCACCCGCTGCGTCGGCTCCGCGCGGACCTGCTCCAGGGCCACGCGGCCCGCGTCCACGCCCTCGAACAGGCGGATTCCGGAGCCGAACAGCACGGGTGAGAGCGCGATCGAGAACTCGTCGACCAGGCCGGCGTTCACGTACTCCAGGATCGTCGCTCCGCCGCCCGCGATGCGGACGTCGCGGTCGCCGGCGGCCTCGCGGGCCTGGTCGAGCGCGGTCTCGATGCCGTCGTTGACGAAGTGGAAGGTGGTCCCACCCGGCCGCTCCCAGGGGTCACGCTTCTCGTGCGTCACGACGAACACCGGCGTGTGGAACGGCGCCTCCTCCGGCCACATCTGCTCGCCGGCGTCGAACATGCGCTTGCCCATCACGCTCGCGCCGGTGCGCTCGAACGTCTCCCGCACGATGTCGTTGTCGCGCCCTTCCTCGCCGCCCTCGCCGAGCTTCAGGTTCTCCCGGAAGAACCGCTGTGGGAAGATCCACCGCTGCAGTTCCATCCACTGCCGCCCCATCAAATCCCCGAGGGACTCGGGTGCGATGAAACCGTCCAGCGACATCGACACGCTGAAGAACACCTTCCGGGCCATTAGCCCTCAGCTCCCTTCCGAACGATCTCGGTGACGTAGGCAGCCAGGTTGCTCAGGGTCTGCCGGCCGCCCTCGATCGCGTGGTATTTCTCGACCGCTTCGTCGCGCAGTTCCTTGGTGGGGAACACCGTGCGCATCTCGATCCGGGTCGCCGCCCCGTCGGGCGCGAACGCGAGGACCGACTCGAAGGCGTTCGGGTCGCCGCGGTATTCGCCGTGCAGCAGCGCGATCCCCTCCGGCGGGACGATCTCGGTCCAGGTGATCCACTCCTGGTAGTCCGTCCCGTCCGGCCCGTGCATCACGAAGTCCCACTCCCCGCCGACGCGGAACTCGAAGGACCGTGTGGTGGTGGTGAACCCCTCCGGCCCCCACCACCGCGACAGGTGCCGCACCTCGGTGAACGCCTCGAACACCAGCTCCCGTGGGGCGTCGATGACCCGGGAGATCACAATCTCGCGGTCGGCCGTCGCGGACTGCGCCGGCGCTCCTTGTCCCGGCTCGCTCATCACTTACTTACTTCCTTCCTGACTTGCCTGCTTGAGGTCCTGCACGTAGGCGTCCAGCCGGTCGAAGCTCTCGTTCCAGAACCGCTCGAACCCGCCGGTCCACTCGTGGACCGGTCGCAGCCCGCGGGCGTCCAGGCCGTACAGACGCTGTTTGCCTGCCTTGCGGTCCCGCACCAGCCCGACCTCCCGGAGCACCCGCAGGTGTTTGGACGCCCGCGGCTGGGTCATCCCCAGCTCCTGGGCTAACTCGGTCACCGGCCGCTCACCCGCCCGCAGCAGTACCAGGATCTCCCGGCGCTGCGGCTCGGCGATCGCGTTGAAGACATCCGACGTCGTCGCTGCTCGTGCCATGGCCGCCATCATATGCCGATATAGGCATGCGTCAATCCGGGGGAATCAGGCAGGTCTTGTCAGATGACGATCGCGACCCTTGTCAGCGGCTGCGGAAACATTCCCGGTCGCCGTCCAGCAGCGTCCACGCCGCGACCAGCTCCTCCGGCTCCCACTCCCGACGCACCCGAACCCACCCTCCACCCGACCGCCTCCGAAACGATCACGAACTGCAATCATGATCTCTCCCCCCGCTACCAGGCGGCTGGGGACATGTTCGGGGGCGGAGGGCCGTTATCAGGAGCCAGAACATCACCGTGTTCCCTCCCGGTCTTTCGAGAAGCGACGGAATCCCGGCGGGAGGTGACTGGTTGCTCTTGTCTGGAACGGAGGACGGTTGCCGGGTACGGTCACCTCGGAGGCGTACAGCTGACCGTGCGGGGAGGCGCGTTGTCGTACCGGGGCCTGATCTTGGACTTCGCCGGAGTGATGACGATCCCCTTCAGGGCCTCCGTCCAAGCCCGGTGCACCAGCCAGGACTTGTCCTTCGACGCGTGGGCGAACGCGGTGAGCGGCCACGCCACCGGCCGATCCCTGTATGCGGAGCCGGAGCTGGGCCGCGTGTCCCAGGCGGAGTCGATGAATGCCCGCTCGGCCGGATGCCACTCAACCGGATGAGTTAGCCACGGCGTCTGAACGTCCTCCCACCAGTACCCCAGACCAACAAGAGCAGCCTTGTCCCAGTCAGCAGGGCGCACCGGAATCCGGATACGGCCGTCGACGCCGGGCCTGTACAAGATGACGTGGTCGTTGCCCGGATGGGCGCGCAACCCGACAACTCGGCACGCGCTACCGGCCGGCGCGTCTGCCTCCGGGGTAAGACGAGTCGCGCAGCTGTCGCCCTACCTGATCGCGCACATCAGCCGGTTCGGCCTGTACGCGACCGACGTGCTACGTCTGCGTCCCGACGACTTCGACCCCGACCTGCCCGAGGCGGCGTAGCGGTGGGCCTGCTACGGCTGTTGTATGGCTGTCAAAGGCGCAGCCCGAGGGGCGCCGCCGCCACGAGGCCACCGTCGATGACGAGGTCCTGACCAGTGATGTACGACGCGTCGTCCGAGGCCAGGAAGGCGACGGCAGCGGCGACATCGTCCGGGTGGCCGAGCGAGCCGAGCGGCACCTCCGCCGTGATGCGGGTCTCCGCGTCGGGGTCGATAGCGGACCGGTACATCTCGGTCTCGATGTAGCCGGGGCTGATGGAGTTGACGCGGATGCCACGCGGTGCGAGGTCGGTGCCGAGCGTGCGGGCGAGATTGTGCACGGCGGCCTTGCTAGCGGCATAGATCGAGGCCACCGGGAGGCCACGGTACAGGGTCCAGGATGCGTTGATGACGATGGCGCCTCCGTCGCCCATAAGCGGCAGCGCCTTCTGGATCGTGAAGAACACTCCCTTGAAGTTGATTCCCACGGTGTGGTCGAAGTCCTTCGGGGTGAACTCTGGCCTGAAGTCCGCAATTCCGGCATTGGCGAAGACCGCGTCGAGAGCGCCGCGCCAGGTCTCGACGCGCCGTACCAGGAGATCGAGGTCGGCGTCAACGCTGACGTCCGCGCGGATGGGCAGGACCCGCCCGGAGCCCAGGCGTTCTGCCGCGGTGTCGAGGCGGGCCTGGTCGCGGCCGGTGATGACGACGTACGCGCCCTCATCGAGGAGCCTGCGCGCGGTCGCGAACCCGATGCCGCTCGTGCCGCCGGTGATCAAAACTGTTTTGTTCGTGAATCGCTTCATGCCGACGATCCTCGAGCGGCACGAGCCTACGCGGCAGTGTTGGCTGAACCTGGGTCTGACACCACCACCAAGCGCTCCAGCAGGGCCTCCGTTCCCGTCCCGGGTGCGGGGGTGTGCAGCGACAGGCGGTGGCCGGGCAGCTCGGGCAGCGGCAGGATGGTGGCCTCGAAGGTCAGCGTCCCCAGGCCGGGAACCTCCAGGGCCTTGGTCCCATGGGTGGGACCGCCCACGGGGAGTTCCGCCCAGATCTCGGCGAAGGCGGGGCTCGCGGCACACATGTCCGCGGCCAGGCGGCCGAATTCGGGATCGTCCGGATAGCGGGCGGCGTCCGCCCGGAACAGGCCGATCATCGCTCGCGCCGCGTCGTGCCAGTCCACGACTGCCGCACGGTAGCGGGCATTGGTGAAGAAGCTGACCAGGCAGTTGTGGTCGTACTCGTTGCACTGGAACACGATCTCCGCCGCGCGGTTGACCGCGAGGACGTTCCAGTGCCGGTCGATGACGTACGCGGGCCGCGGCAGCCAGCCCTCCAGCAGCCGTTGCACGGCATCGGGGACCCGTCCTTCGGACGGCGCCGCCCGCGGCGGGTTGAGGCCAGCGAGGAGGTACAGGTGCTCGCGCTCTGCGGGCTTCAGGCGCAGCACCCTGGCGATGGCGTCCAGGACGTCGGCGGAGACGTTGATGTCGCGTCCCTGCTCGAGCCAGGTGTACCAGGACACTCCTACACCGGCGAGCACCGCCACCTCCTCCCGCCGCAGCCCGGGCGTACGGCGGCCCTTGCCTGCCGGCATGCCCACGTCAGCGGGCATCACCCGGGCTCGCCGCGACCGGAGGAATGCACGCATCTCGGAACTGCGCCGCTGCCGCGCATCCGTGGAGAGCCGGGAAATGCCCATCAGGTCATGCTATGTCGTGATTAACAGACCTCGTCTGTACGGCGCGCCCACGCGTGTCGCTGCCCGGGGGTGCTGCCGACCGGGCCGCCTCCTGCGCGAGCGCGCTGTGCCGCAGCGTTTTCTGGACAGGGTTTTATGGACGGCATTGTCCCTGCTCGCTAGGTTGTCCAGAAAGGTAGACGTTTCTGGACACCGCCGTGAGGGTGGCTGATGACCGTCTGGGCGTACGCACGAGTCTCGACGCGTGATCAGAACCCGCAGCTCCAACTCGACGCTCTGGCGGCCAGCGGCTACGACGAACTGGTCATGGAAAAGGAGCCGGGCAAGCGCGGGGTCGCGCGGCCGGCATGGGAGGCGCTCCTGGCGCTGCCCAGGGCGGGCGACACGCTGAAGTTCTGGAAGTCCGACCGGTGGGGCCGCTCGGCGGGGCACGTGCTGACCACGGTCAACCAGCTGCGCGACCGCGGCATCACGGTGGTGTCGCTGACGGAGAACTTTGATCTGGGCACCAAGGAGGGCCGGTTCATGTTCGCGGTCCTGGCCGCCGCTGCGGAGTACGAGCTGGGGCTGCGCGCCGAGCGCCAGGCCGAGGGAATCGCCGCCGCCAAGCGCCGGGAAGCCACCGGTGCCATGCTGCCCGGCAAGAAGAAGACCGGCCGGCCGCGCGTCATCGGTCCCGCCGAACTGGCCACACTACGCCGCCTGGTCGACGACGGTATCTCAGTCACCGAGGCCGCCCGCACTCTCAAAATCGGCCGCTCCACCGCCTACGCGGCACTCGCGGCCCGCTGACACCAACTACTCCGTGCGGCTTCCGGCACTCCCGGTGCGCGTGGTGTCCACTCCCCTTACTCTCCGGAACGCACACCGTGGGATGAGGGGAGGCTCACTACGTTCTCAGGGGATTGACACCCAGGCCCTCCGCCGACACCGGCAATAAACCGAATGCGCGGAACCGACCGGGTGGTGTTGCATACAGACGTGACCGGCGGACCCTCGCACTTCTCCAGGAGCAGCCGACCGCACGCGGGTGCTGACGCAACGCTGGCCGCCCACCGGACGAACCCGCGACCGCGTCGCCACCGACGACGCCCGCCGCTTCGCCCCCTTCCCGCTGCTGCGCGCCCTCCCGGGCAGGCCGACGCGCTCACGTTCACCCTCGCCGCGGCCGGCTGCCGGCTCAGCGGCGGCGGCTGCAGCACGGCGCTGCTTCGGGGTGATCCGGACGTGAGCGCTCTCCTTGACCGGCCCCTGACGGCACGGGACGACTACGGCCTCGGGGTCCGCTATGTCCGGCCGCGCTGACCTGGTCACGACGCATCAGACGCTCGGCCGGGCCAAGGGCCTGCGCCACACACATCAACTCCAGCAGGGAGAGGCACCGAACACGTGAAGGACACCGAGATCCCGCGGGCGGTGGCCGCGGCCGTCGACACGGCCGCCGAGTACGGTCTGGGCGCCGACGACGCCGCTGTACTGCACAACTCGAACCGGATCGCCGTCCGGCTGCGGCCCAGCGGCATGCTCGCCCGGGTCGCGCCCCTCGCGCACCGCCTCGACTTCGAGGTCGAGATCGCCCGGCGCCTCGCCGGGACCGGCAGCCCGGTGGCGGGTCTCGATCCGAGGGCCGAGCCCCGCGTCCATGTCCGCGACGGCTTCGCCGTCACCCTCTGGACCTACTACGAGCCCACCACCGCACCCGAGAACCACCCACCCGCCGCCTACGCCGACGCCCTGGCCCGGCTGCACGCCGGCCTGCGCCGCATCGACTTCGCCGCACCGCACTTCACCGACCGCGTCGCCGACGCCCTCCGGGTGGTCGAGGACCCCGCCGTCAGCCCGGACCTCGGCGCCGCGGAACGCGCCCTGCTGACCGACACCCTCCACGGAATCAGCCGCGCGATCCTGGACCGCGGCACGCGGCAACAGCTCCTGCACGGCGAACCGCACCCCGGCAACCTGCTCGCCACCGCGGACGGACCGCTCTTCATCGACCTGGAGACCGTCTGCCGCGGACCCGTCGAGTTCGACCTCGCGCATGCTCCGGAGGACGTCGCCGCGCACTACCCAGGCGCCGACTCCGGGCTGCTCGCCGACTGCCGGATCCTCAGCCTCGCCCTCGTGGTCTCCTGGCGTTGGGACCGCGACGACCAACTCCCCGACGGGCGCAGAAAGGGCCGGGAGTGGCTCGCCCAGATGCAGGCCGACCTCGACCGCTGGGAGCACGCCGCCGGTGGCGGCCACTGAGCGGCGCCCCCGCCGAACTGGCCACACTGCGCCGTCTGGTCGACGACGGCGTCTCGGTCACCGAGGCCGCCCGCACCCTCAAGATCGGCCGCTCCACTGCCTACGAGGCGCTGGCCCAGCGCTGAGCGGCGGCTCTGCCGTCCCGCGGCCCGTTTCTACCGTATTCCGGTGGTACCCGCTCAAGGCGGCCCGCGACCTGCTCCCCGACCCCGAGCGGTCGGTCACCTCGATCGCCAGGTTGCTCGGCGTGAGCGTGGACACCCTCTACAACCACGTTCCCGATCTCCAAGAGCTTCGCTCAGGACAGCAGTCGACCCTCGCATAGATGGCTTGGCCTCGGTACAAACCGCTCGTTTGGGGCTGGTGACACGGTCGTTGGTGCGTCTTCCAGGGGGTGGGTTGCACACCAGGGCATCGCCGTCACTCTCACACGCATGACGCATCAAGAAGACGACGCCACCCCTTCCGTCGACAACACACTCCCCGCTTCCGCCGCCGGTACGGGCACGCCAAGGATGCCAAATGGGTCGGCCGCCGCTGCGCGCGGGGTTTTGATCGGGATCTGTGGGCGCTATCGCAGTTGGTCGCGGCGGCGGGTCAGGTAGGCGGTCTCGGCGGTGTTGCCCGCCAGTTCGATGGCTTTGTCGTAGGCCGCGCGTGACTGCTGGCTGTGGCCCTGCCGGCGCAGCAGGTCGGCGCGGGTGGCGTGGTAGGCGTGATAGCCGGCCAGCTTGTCCTCAAGGCGGTCGACGGCCGCCAATGCCACCTGCGGGCCGTCGAGTTCGGCGACCGCGATGGCCCGGTTGAGGGCGATGATCGGCGAGGGGTCGAGGCGGACGAGCTGGTCGTAGAGGGCGAGGACCTGCGACCACTCGGTGTCGCGCATGTCGCGGGCGGAGGTGTGCACGGCGTTGATCGCTGCGAGGATCTGGTAGCGGCCCGGAGCGAGTCCGGCGGCGGCAGCGGCGAGGCGCTCGCGCACCAGCCGTTGGCCCTCGGCGATCAGTGCCGCGTCCCAGGCCCCACGGTCCTGCTCGGCCAAGGGGACCAGTTCGCCGCTGGCCGAGACCCGGGTGGTGCGGCGGGCCTCGGTGAGGAGCATCAGCGCCAGCAGCCCGGCCACCTCGCCGTCGGCCGGCAGGAGGGCACGGATCAGGCGGGTGAGCCGGATCGCCTCGGCGGTCAGGCCATGACGTAGGGGATCGGTGTCGGGGCCGGTGGCCAGGTAGCCCTCGTTGAACACCAGGTACAGCACGGCGAGTACGCCGGAGACGCGTGCCGGGAGATCCTGCGCGGCCGGTACCCGATAGGGGATGCGGGCCGCCTTGATCTTGGCCTTCGCGCGGGTGATCCGCCGCTCCATGGCGGTCTCCTGCACTAGGAAGGCGCGGGCGATCTCGGGCACGGTCAGACCGCCGACCATGCGCAGCGTCAGCGCTACGCGGGTCTGCATCGCCAGCGCCGGGTGACAGCAGGTGAAGATCAGCCGGAGCCGATCGTCGTCGATGGCGCCGACAGGCTCGGGCGGGTCGTCGTCGTACACCATCTGAGCCTCCTTGTGCTTGTCGTCGCGCTTGTTCTCGCGGCGGATCCGGTCGATGGCCTTGCGGCCCGCGGTGGTGGTCAGCCAGGCGCCGGGGTTGGGGGGTATACCGTCGGTCGGCCACCGCTCGACGGCGGTCGCGAACGCCTCGGCGGCCGCCTCCTCGGCGATGCCGAGGTCACCGAAGCGCCGGGTCAGGGCGGCGACCATCCGGGCCCACTCCTCGTGGTGGGCCCGGGTGATCGCCTCCTCGACGTCGCTCACTGGAACGGCCGCACCTCGACCTTCCGATCGCAGACCTTCGACGCCTCGGCGGCGAGCTTGAGCGCCACATCCAGATCGGGGGCCTCCCACACCCAGACGCCGGCGAGGTACTCCTTCGACTCCACGAAAGGCCCGTCGCTGAACACCGCCTGCTCGCCCCGGTTGTCGATGACGGTGGCCGTGTCGGGCGAGGCGAGTCCGCCCGCGAAAACCCAGTAGCCCTCGGCGATCAGTCGTTCGTTGAACGCGCTGATGGCAGGCCGCCTGTCCGTGCTGCCGGGATTGCTCTTGTCATCGATCACGGAAACCAGGTACTGCATCTGAGGATCATCTCCTGTGGTGTCAAGACAGCGTGGTTCGGTGGTCAGGGACTTCAAGCCGTTGGCGCATACTGAGGGCGCCCGGCCGGCCGGTAGACCTGGATCGTCACACCCTTCGAGTCGACCCGAGACTCGACCAGATCGAGCGCAAGATCCGGGCCGGTCTCCGGGAACAGTCTCGCGCCCTGGCCGAGGATCACCGGGATCACGATCAGAGTCATCTCGTCGACCAGATCGTTCTCCAGCAGCCACCGGGTCAGGGCGCCACTGCCGTGCACCTGCAGCTCACCCCCGGGCTTGGCCTTCAGCTCACTGATGGCCGCCGCGAGGTCGCCGCCGTGGAGAACGGTCGTGTCCTCCCAACGCGGCGCGGTGAGCGAGGTCGAGGCAACGTACTTGGGGGCCTCGTTCAAGGCCACGCCGATGGGATGTGCGCGCATCTGGTCGACTGATCCCCAGGAGCCGGCGAACAACTCGTAGGTGCGCCGGCCGAACAGGAACGCCTCGGCGCGCTGGTAGGTCTGCGTGATGAACGCCCTGGTCTCGTCGTCGCCCCTCCCCCGGGCCCACCCGCCGCGCTCGAATCCGTTCCTGCAGTCATCCGACGCACCGCCGTTTCCCTGCATCACTCCATCGAGGGTGACCTGGGTCATGGTCGTCAGCTTCATGATCGCGGTTCCTTCACCTTGGTGCCGCCCCTTGCGGGCGGCCTCACCCTTGCTACGAACACCACCGCCCCGATCCGACACCGCCTCCCGGATTTCTTTAAAGAACTTTCCGGGACGCCGGTCGTCAGCCGAGCCGACAGCACGACGGCTTCGCGGCGACGGCGCTCCACTTCCTCGAGCACGCCCAGCGCGGACGAGCTCTTGGACCAGATCGATCGCGAAGATCCTGACCAGTGGTGACGGCCCAGGACTCCCGAAGCTACGCCCCGGGGCGAAGTAGCGGCCTAAGCGCAGGTCAGTACGGGTTCGGCCCCCTACTCTGCCCCTGGCCGTAGCTTCGGGAGTCCTGGGCCAAAGCAGGGTCAGTACACCGGCTGCGGAACCGCTGTCAGAGAGCAGGTCACTCCCTGTGGTCTCTTCTCTGAGGGCCCTCGACGGAGGCAACCGGGAATGCGGCAGACAGACACTGCGGGGTTGCGTTTTCGCCACGGGTTCCTGTCGCCAAGGAAACGGTCTTGACCTCGATCCTCAAGTCTCGGCTCCCATTACCGAATCCCAGCGCGTGATGTCGCCACAGACGGCGGCTCTGACCTGGGATGACTACGGGTCGCCGGACGGCATCACGCGTAGATCATCAGTAGCTGTCCAGTTTTGTGGTGCTTGCTACGGACCGACGAGACAGAACTCGTTGCCCTCCGGATCACGCATGACCTGGAACGCGCCTACCTCGTCGCGCATGAGCCCACCGACGCACTCGCCGCCCAGCGCGGCCGCGGCCTCGGCCGCCGCGGGGACGTCGTCGACGGCCAGGTCCAGGTGGAGCCGGTTCTTGCCGGCCTTCGGCTCGGGTACCCGCTGGAAGGCCAGCCGCAGACCCCCTGGGGGATCGACGTAGGACCAGCCGGGATCGCGGTGCGCCGACGTGCCGCCCAGCAGGCGGCCCCAGAAGACGGCGAGCCTCGCCGGGGACGCGCAGTCGACGACGATCTGACTCTGACGGGCGATCATCCCGCCGATCGTACGGCCCGCGCCGCACGCCCCGCACACGGCCCTATGGCCGCCCCGTAGACCTCACCCCTCATAGTTCGGGCGCTCAAGCGGCGGGAGCCACCGAGGGGAGGAGGTGTCGGGGCGAGGCGGCGTCACTGGTTCGGGTCCGGCCGAGATACGGCCAGAGGCGGCCATGAGCCGATCATGTTCGTAATCCCGGAAGCAGGTTGGAGCCTCTCCTCGGCCCCCAGGATGCGGAATCTCGGAAGTACAGTCTGGAGACGACTTCCGAGATTGATTGATCTCGGAAGTCGGGGTGGTGCTCACCCCCGAGGCCGAGCTGCCGTTCGCCGACCATCCCGCCCTCGGCTCCGCTCGGGCCTGGCTGAAAGCCGGAGGCGCCCCGCGCCGTGCCGGAAGGATCGTGCAGGAGTGCGCGGCGGGTCTGGTCACCGTCCGCCAGGGGGCGAGGACCTCGCGTTCGCCGCCCCGCCCCGCATCCGCGGCGGCGCCCTCGACGACGCCTATCTGGAGCGGATCACGGCGGCGTTCGGTATCACCCGCGAGCAGGTGCCGGCCCACCAGTGGGGCGACAACGGCCCCGGCTGGGCGGTGGTTCAGCTGGCCGCCGCCCGCGAGGTCCTGGACCTGGAACCCGACCTGTCCCTCATCCCCGACGCGATGGCCGGCGCGATCGGCGCCCACCCCGGCGGCAGCGAGTACCGCTACGAGATGCGGACCTTCGCCCCCGCTGTCGGCGTCCCCGAGGACCCTGCCTGCGGCAGCATGAACGCCGCCGTCGCCCAGTGGTTCACCGAAACCGGCGCGGCCCCGGCCGCCTACCGGGTCTCCCAGAGGACGCGTGTGGGTCGGGACGCCGGCATCGCCGTCACCGCGGAGGACGACGGCACCGTCTGGATCGGCGGGGACACCTCCGTCCTGATTCGCGGCACCGTCGCCCTGTGACACCCCGCCGGGCCGGCCGGACGTCTTCCGCCAGGGCGACGGTGCGACGCGGGCCGTCGGGAGACGGGGGGTTCAGGTGTTGTCGAGGGTCTTCATGATGACGAAGCTGTTGACCGTGGCGACCCCTGGCAGGGACGCGAGCCGGGTGGCGTGGAAGTCCTCGTAGGCGTCCAGGTCGGCGACCTCCACGTGCAGCAGGTAGTCGAAGCTGCCGGTGATGTGGTGGCAGGCCCGCACCTCGGCCAGCTGCGTCACCGCGGTCTCGAACGCGGTGATGTCCGCGCGCACGTGCCGGACCAGCCGCACCCCGGCGAACACGCGCAGGCCCCGTTCCACCGCCTTGGGGTCCACCACCGCCCGGTAGCCGCGGATCACCCGGCTCTCCTCCAGCTGCCGTACTCGGCGCAGGCACGGCGAGGGTGACAGGCCCACTCGCGCGGCGAGCTCGCTGTTGCTGATCCTCCCGTCGCTCTCCAGCACCGCCAGGATCGCCCGGTCCGTCTCATCCATGATGAGCAGAATATTGCTGAGAACACCCTTCCTGCGACACGTCCCGCCTATGAGGTGCGCAATTATGTGCCGAATGTGCTGGCAGGCGGGTCGCGGTAGCGTCACGGCCCCACATGCTGGCTGTGAACGAACCGTTGGATTACGGAAGGGCCAGCCATGCCGGGCCGCAGCACCGTCACCGTTCACGCCGACCGCCACGTCCACCCCGACCCCGCCGTGGCGCCCCCGATCTACCAGACCGCCGCGTTCTCCGCAGGAGACGGCGACACGTTCGCGCTGGGCGCGACCGAGGCGCGCGGCAAGAGCTTCTACACCCGGTTCGGCAACCCCAACCATGCCCAGGTCGCCGCGGTCCTGGCGGAGCTGGAGGGCACCGAGGCGGCGATGGTCACCGCCTCCGGCATGGCCGCGATCACCACCGCCGTCCTCGCCCTGGTCTCCGCCGGCGACCACGTCATCGGGCAGAAGTCGACCTACGGCGGCACCGCCTCCCTGCTGCTGAACCTCCTGCCGCGCCTGGGGGTCTCCACCACGGTCGTCGACCAGCGCGACACGGAGGCGTTCGAGCGGGCCGTCACCCCCAAGACCCGCCTGATCCTGCTGGAGACGCCCAGCAACCCGCTGCTGCACATCACCGACCTGCGCGCCGTCGCCGGTCTCGCGCGCGCCCACGGCATCACCACACTGGCCGACAACACCTTCGCCACCCCCCTCAACCAGCGGCCCGCCGAGTACGGCATCGACGTGGTATGGCACAGCGCCACCAAGTACCTCAACGGGCACACCGACGTCTGCGCCGGAGCCCTCGCCGGCCCTGCGAAGATCCTGGACCGCATCTGGGACACCAGCCTGCTCACCGGTGCCACCCTCGGCCCGATCGACGCCTGGCTGCTACTGCGCGGCATCCGCACCCTGCCGCTGCGCATGCCCCGCCACAACGACAACGGCCTGGCCCTCGCGCAGGCCCTGTCCGAGCACCCGGCCGTCGCCCGGGTCCACTACCCCGGCCTGGAGTCCCACCCGCAGCACAAGCTCGCCGTCGACCAGATGAGCGGCTTCGGCGGCGTCCTCAGCGTCGAGTTCACCGGCGGCTTCGAGGCGGCCGACGCCTTCCTCGGCCACCTGCGCTACTCCCAGCGCTCCGCCAGCCTGGGCGGCGTCGAGTCCCTGGCCGTCCACCCGGCGTCGATGTGGCGCGGCATGCTCAGCGACGAGCAGATCACCGAAGCCGTCCCGCCCGGCCTGGTCCGCCTGGCCGCCGGCACCGAGGACACCGCCGACCTCGTCACCGACGCCCTCGCCGCAGCCGACGCCGTCCTCGCCGCCCGGACCTGACCACCTCGACGCAAGCGGCCTGCCTGGCCGCGCACCACCCTTTGACCGTGCACGTACAAGGAGCGACACCATGAAGACCCTCATCACCGGCGGCACCGTCGTCACCATGGACCCGACACTCGGCGACCTGGCCCGCGGCGACGTCCTCATCGAGGACGGGCAGATCATCGAGGTCGCCCCGCACATCGACACGCCCGACGCCGAGGTCATCGACGCGAGCGAGCGGATCGTGATGCCCGGCTTCGTGGACAACCACCGCCACGCCTGGCAGACCGCCTTCCGCGGCGCCGGATCCGACTGGACCTTCCCCCAGTGGGCCCAGGCCATGCACCGCACCGTCAAGCCCCACTACACCCCCGAAGACGTCTACATCGCCACCCTCCTGGGCCGCCTGGAAGCCCTGCACTCCGGCGTCACCACCATGCTCGACTGGTACCACGTCGCCCAGACCCACCAGCACGAGGACGCCGCCGTCGCCGCCCTCACCGACGCCCCCGGCCGCTCTGTCTTCTGCCTCGGCGCCGGCTGGGGCAGCGACACCGCGATCGAGGACGACATCCGCCGCGTGCGCGCCACCCTGACCGGCGGCGGCCGCATCGACCTGGCTCTCGGCATGCGCGGACCCGGTACCACCGGCATCGACACCACCGCCCGCGAGGTCAAACTCGCCGACGAACTCGACCTGCGCATCAGCCTCCACCTCGAAGCCCCCGGCGTCATCACCGAGCTGCACGAACACGGCCTGCTCCGCGACACCCTCACTGGCGTTCACGCCAACGGCATCGGCGTGGACGAACTACGCCTGCTCGCCAACGCCGGCGGCTCCATCTCCATCAGTCCCGACGTCGAACTCAAAATGGGCTTCGGCGCCCCCATGACCGGCCTCGCCCTTGACGCGGGCCTGCGCCCCACCCTGTCCATCGACGACGTCCCCTCCGCCGGCGGCGACGTGTTCTCCACCCTGCGCACCGCCTTCGCCGTCCAGCGCAGCATCGACGGACGCCTGCGCTCCCGCGACCTGCTCGACTTCGCCACCATCGACGCCGCCGCCTCCATGGGCCTCGCGGCCCGCACCGGCAGCCTCACCCCCGGCAAGGACGCCGACATCATCCTGCTGCGCACCGACGACCTGACCATCTTCCCCGTCACCGACCCGGCCGGAAGCATCATCAGCCAGGGCCACCCCGGCCTGGTGGACACCGTCCTGACCGCCGGCCGCGTCGTCAAACGCCACGGTGTGCTCGTGGACGTGGACCTGCCCGCCCTGCGGGAGCGCCTGCTGGCCTCCCGCGACCGGATCGCCGCCGACGCCGGCGTCGTGCTCGACGGCACCTGGCAGCCCACCGTCTGAGCCGCCCCCTCGCACCTCGGATGCCGAGCTCAAGCGTCGTGACCAGCTCCTCGCTTATCTGGAGAAGGCGTCGGAAGATGAGCTGATCGAGGAGATCCTGCTCCCGTTGTTTCGGCAGATGGGCTTTCACCGGGTCACCGCCGCCGGCCACAAGGACAAGGCCTTGCAGTACGGCAAGGACGTCTGGATGAAATTCACACTTCCCACCCAGCACGTGCTCTACTGCGGCCTGCAGGCGAAGAAAGGCAAACTCGACGCTTCTGGGACCAGCCGTGCCGGCAACGCCAACGTCGCCGAGATCTACAACCAGGTGCTGATGATGCTCGGCCACGAGATCTTCGATCCCGAATTCGGCAAACGTGTCCTAGTCGATCACGCCTTCATCGTCGCAGGCGGGGAGATCACCAAGCAGGCCCGGAACTGGCTTGGCACCAACCTAGATGCCTCGCAGCGACGATCGATCATCTTCATGGACCGCACCGACATCTTGGACTTGTTCGTGGTGCACAACCTTCCCTTGCCCGCAACCGCGCTATCTCCGACCGCCTGGCCTGACGAGCCGCCGTTCTAAGCACAGCGGCACCACCCCGAGTGCCCGGCGGGCAGGGGCACACACCGCCAGGCCCTGGGAGAGGGGGCGGTCGCAGTCCGGCAGCGCGGCCAGCTCCCACACGCCACCGGGCGCCCAGCGCAGCCACCACATTCCGCCCAGTCGTCGGTGTGCTGGGCGAGGGCGAGGTGCGCGCCGTCGTGGCCGTCCTCCAGATCACAGCTGAGACGGTTGAGCACCTTCAGCACGGCGCCGGGCACCGCGTGCAGCGTTCGCCGTTCGGCGGCCGTCAGCAACTCCCCCTCCGGCACGTCTCATGCTCCGGCATGCCGGTGCCCTTCCCGCTCGTCGGCGTGCCGATGTCGGTCCTGGCCGGTCGGCGCCGGGGCGTACCGATTAGTGCCGGTCCGGGATTCTGGCTCCTGATAACCGACCTGGCCAAACCCGCGGAACCCCTGAAGCTCGCGGCCTTGCCTGCGAGCGCGTGCTCAAGAAGCCCGGGTGGGCCGAGAGTCAAACGACGCTGGCTTTCGTGCCTGATGCGCCCCCTCTGGCGGGTAGCCGCTACGGCCACCCCGAGCCATAATCTAGGCGGCACGGTCAGCGGCCACGGCCTGCAGGGCCGACCGCACATCTCCCGTGCTGTACGTCGAGGCGCCAATCGGTGACGAGGAGGCCGATGTGGCAAGACGAAGGCGGAACCGGCACACCCGAGTAGCGGCCTTGGCGGCCGGTATCGTCGTCCTGACGGCGCCTATGGTCACACTCGGTGCGGCAACGGGCAGCGGTGCCGCGCTTGGCGACGCAGGCAACCGGGCAACACCAGCCGACATCGCCGAGTGGGTGGTGGACCTGGACGCCACCAAGTTGCGCGAACTACTGGCGAGCGGCCAGGTCACCTCGGTCCAACTGGTCAAGGCATACCAGGCACGCATCGACGCTTACGAGCAGGCGTATGCCGACCAGCCCGGTGTCAATGCGGTCATCCGCACGGACCCGACGGCAATCGCCGATGCCGCCCGGCTCGACGCCGAACGCCGACAGGGGCGCGTCCGCGGCCCGCTGCACGGCATCCCGCTCCTGATCAAGGACAACTACGACACCGAAGACCTGCCCACGTCCAACGGCTCGCTGGCGCTGAAGCACTGGCGCCCTGCCGATGACGCCGAGCAGGTCGCGCGGCTGCGCGCGGCCGGCGCGATCATCATCGCCAAGACCAACCTGCACGAGTTCGCCTCCGGCGTCGAGACCATCAGCTCGCTTGGTGGGCAAACCCGCAACCCCTACGACCAGACCCGCAACCCGGGCGGCTCCAGCGGCGGTACGGGCGCCGGCGTCGCAGCCGGCTTCGGCGCGGCCGGCCTGGGCTCAGACACCTGCGGCTCCATCCGCAGCCCGGCGGCGCACAACAGCCTGGTCGGGTTGCGGCCGAGCCAGGGCCTGTCCAGCCGCGACGGGATCGCGCCTCTTTCCGACACCCAGGACGTCGGCGGCCCCATGGCCAAGTCAGTCAGTGACATCGCACTGATCCTGGACGCCACTGCCGGATACGACCCGGACGACCCGTCCACCAAGGCGTCCATCGGACGGATCCCCCACACCTACACCGCCGCACTGGACGACACCGCCCTGGTCAACGCCCGCATCGGCGTGTTCACCGACTATCTGAGCACGTCAGGGCCCGCCCAGGTGACGACGGCGCTGGTCCGGGCGGCCGCCGAGGACATGGCCTCGCAGGGCGCGACCATCGTCGACCTGCCGGCCCAACCCGCGCTGACGTCGGCGGTGGACGCCTCCATCGTGATCAACGACGAGATCGAACGCGACCTCAACCGCTACCTGGCGGCGCCAGGCTCACGATTCCCACGCTCGCTGGCCCGGCTGGAGCCACCGGCCGACATCGTGACCCTGGCCGACATCGTCACCTCCGGCCAGGTCACGCCCACGGTCCTGACGCGACTCAAGGCCCGGCTGGGCAGCTCGACCGGCCCGCAAGAGGCCTACCACCAACGGCTGGCCCGGCGCGCGCAGGCGCAACAGCTGCTCCACAAGCTGTTTGAGGACAACGACCTGGACGCACTGATCTACCCGGCGGTCTCACAGCAGGCCGCGCCGATCGGGCAGCCTCAGGAGGGGCTCAGGGTCTGCGCCCTCGCCGCCAACACCGGGTTTCCCGCCCTGACGATCCCAGCCGGCTTCACACCCGACGGCATGCCGGTGGGAGTCGAACTACTGGGACGGCCGTTCAGCGAACCGACACTGCTCGGGCTCGGGTTCGACTACGAGCGAGCCACGCATCACCGCCGACCACCGGCAAGCACCCCGCCCCTGAACTGACCCCGCCGCCGCAAACACCTCCTCGGGCACACAGTGGCACCGAGGCTTCGCGCCAGAGCGGGTACGGAGCGGGGCTCCCACCGGTTGTATCCCCCGGTGCCCGGCCGCCAGGACAACTTCCAGCGGTCGGCTCCAGGGCGTGCCAAGTGGGCGTTAGCGGGTGGGATCCGGGTGCGGCCCACCCGGACCGCGGGCCGGTGACGTGCCGCCGGTGCCTGAAGCTCACCGGGCACGAGCCGCTCGGCGAGCAGTTGGAACTGTTCCCCACAACGGAGCAGGACGCGGCCGCCGATGGCGAGGACGATCCGGCGGACGCCACAGCCTGACCCAGGGGAGAGTTTCGCGAGGCACTCGCGCGCAGGCGCGCGTGAGGAACACGGCGGCGGGTTTCGCCAGTTTCGCCAGGGTCTCTACGCGCGCGGGGCACGCGGGGGTGTCTGGTTAGGACGCTCTGAACTGGTCCCACCCGCCGGACGTGGTCAGTCGAAGAGCTCGGTGACTGCGGCCTTGATCCGGTGGCCGTTGCTGTCGACGACGAGCGTAGGGCAGGCACCTCCAGGACGACGGGGCTGACGTTGTAGAAGCCGCCGTAGTACTCGTACTCGCCGCCGTCGAGGTAGGCCTGGAGTCGTCGCTGTCCATGAGGCACACCCTGGCGGCTGAGCCGCGCAGTTCCACCTCTGGCTTCGTCGACGAGTTTGGGAGCCGCTTGTAGCTGGTTTCGGGAGCCGGATGCCGATCTTCAACGCCGCAGATGTCGGCGAAACCGAGAGCTACCAAGAGCCGCGTGCAATCCCGTTCGTACCGGCCGAGACCGTGCGGCTGCCGCGAAACGCTCAGTCTCAGCGACAGGCGTTGCAATCGTCGCACAGGGTTTTGATCCAGGGACGTTCCCTGGCCTGGCCGGGATTACCGCAGTACTCACAGATCCTGGCCGACTCCTGTTCAGCGGCGCGTACGAGGAGTGTCGCCGCGTCGTCCTCCTGCTTGTAGCGTTCCGCCTCGTGTGGTTCGGGCCACATGTCGCCCCCCTGGTGCAGGTGGCGCAACAGGCCGGTGAGGAGGTAGATGCGTAAGGTGCCGTACTTCTCCTTGACCTGCTGGACGCTGTAGCTGGGGCTTACGGCCAGCAGCTCCTCATGTAGGCGTTGCAGCAGCGGATGCCAGCCTGGGCCGATGCCGTCAAGGTGGGCGGGGATCTGTTCCGACATGGCTTCATGATCTGATGCAGCGGGGTCGGCTGTCGACAGCGTCAAGAGCATGGACGTCCCGGGGCGACCTGAGCCGCGCGGTTGGCCCCCGAACTCATCAACACCGCACATTCCGGCCGATGATCTCGAAAGCCACTGACCAACATCTGGCTCCGATTCTCACCAACAGAACCACACCTCGAAGCAGGCGCCGCCCGCGCGCGATCCGAGCTCCCAGTACAGATGCTCCACACGTCATTAGTAACGCCTCCCACGATGGAACGGCAGGCGAAACCGGGGCCGGCCGCCTGGAACGAGGCGAGACTTTCGCGACTTTCGCGACACCCTACGCGCACGCGCGAAGAAGACCACGGACGCCGAGGAGGCGGACCGGAGCCCTGCCCGCCAGGCCGGGCCGGGGAGCGTAGCCGTCGCTTGCCCGCCCGCAAGTCCCCCGCACCCGCCGATGCGGGCAAGCGCCGTAGGGGACTTGCCCGCGGGCGGCGCTGACGGCTCGATCCGGATCCCGGGCCGAGGCGAGCAAGGGAGAGGGCGCTGGAGGTTTTCGGAGTTTTTGGAGTGCCTTACGCGCACGCGCGAGGCCTTCGCCCTGCCCCGCACGGTGTCCTGTCGGCTGGAAAGCCGCACCTCTTCGCGGTGCTGACCTGCGAACTGCGATGTAGGTCCGAACAGGGGCGCCGCGGGTTGCCCGGAATCACTTTGCATTGTCGGGAACGACGGTTGTTGCGCGCGGACCTGACGTCAGCGGGTCCTGCGGACTCGTTGTCGGCGAGCTCGAATGACGCTGGCGGCCGATGGCCGGCTGCCGTACGGTGCAGCCGGTATCGGGCCTCGGCCCGGCAGCACACGGCGCAGCCCCTCACGGTGCCGGGGCGGTCTCGGCCCCGGCACCTGTCTCCTGCCCTGCTCAGCCGGGGCGATGAGTCCTTCCGGTGAGGCGGTCCGTTCGCATGATCGCTCCGTTGGTCATCGGATCGGCCAGGCAATTTGGGTGAGCAGGTCGGCCTCGGCGGTCATGGCTGGGTCGTTGAGGTAGGTCTCCCGGGGCGGGCCGGCGATCTCGTGGCCGTGCTCGGTAATCCAGGTGGTCAGAGCGTGGTAGGCGGGGGCGATCTCGTCGTGGCGGCCTTGGTGGGTGGTGACCGCGGCGGTGACCTCGGCCGTCTGGCCGACCTGCACGGGAGAGGCCTCGGCGACGGGTGCCCCGATCGGTATGCAGATCTCGATGTCGCCGTCGTTGTCGGCGTCGATGACATCGTGGAACACCAGGAAGGGGGCACCGGCCGGGGGCCGGCCGGCTTGCGTGAGGGCCCCGACGAGGACGCCGAAGCCCTCGGCGACCGTCGCACCGGTACCGGCCAGATCGGTGTGGCGGCGCACTGAGGCCACGATCTGCGCGGGCAGGGTTTCGACAGCGATCGTGTAGTTCATGAGGCGCTCCTCGTCGTTGATCAGCCGAGTGATGACGGCCAGCATGTGATCGTGGCGATCGCGCTCCGCCCGCAGGCGTCGCCGGTGCGCGGCCAGCAGGCGGGAGACGTCCGCCGGAGAGGCGGCCAGCACTCGCCTGATCTCCTCGATCGGCATGTCGAGTGCCCGCAGCCTGCGGATCGATTCCGCCTTGCCCGCCTGTCCGAGCGCGTAGTAGCGATAGCCGTTGGAGGCGTCGACCTTCGCCGGCCGCAGCAGATCCAGCTCGTCGTAGAGGCGCAACGCCTTGACCGACAGCCGGGTCATGGCCGAGAACGTGCCGATCAGCACCAGCTGAGCCATCATCAACCTCCATCACATCCTGGTCCGGCCACCGTCGTCCCTCCTCCCAGGGGAGAGTCAACCCGGCGCCTACGAGCACATCGCGCGGTAGAAGACGATCCCGCCACAGCGAGCAGGCCATCGGCACCGACGTCAAATTCGCGCGCAACAACGGTCCGGTGGCCCTCATTCTGCGGGGCGGTTCGCTGCTGGACGTCCGGCTCGTTGCAAGGTAAGTCCGAACGGTGCAGCGCTCACTGCCACCTAAGTCCAAACACTGCAAGGTCTCCTTGGACAGGACAACCGGCCTGCAGCTCCATCCGGGCCTTTCGGTGCGGTGTCCCGGAGCAAGTTAGTACATAAGTCGGACTTAACGCCCAAACACTCTTCCGGCAGGGCATGATCGACTTTGAACGGGGTGTCACAACGGAGCGGGGAGGGCGCGGTGGCCGGACAACGCAACAGGCGGCGGCCGCGCACCGGCCAGCCCATCCGGCCGCACCGGGTCGGCCCGCTGCGCCTGTCGGATCTGGAGCCGGCCGCGCTCACCCTGGCCGCCGAGCGCCGCACGCTGAGCGTCGGCGCCTACGTCAGCGACGTCGCCTTGAGCGTCGCCCACGAGACGTTGAACCCGTTGCCGGCCGACTGGCGCGCCCAGCTCAACGCCTTCGCCGACGCCCGCGCCGCGATAGCGAACGTTGCGGCGAGCCTGCGCCGGCTGCCGGCTGAAAGCGAGCCCGGCGACCGCGACGCCGTACGGCTGCAGCAGATGCTCACCGACGCCCAGCGCACGGTGATGCGCATGGAAGATGTGTGCGAGGTGATCCTGCGCGAGAACAAGGTACCCACCCTGGAAAGCCGCCGGCGCCGGCAGCGGCGGGCCGCGCAACGCGCCGCGGCCGCCGCCACGCACGGGTCTGGCGCGCCGGAGGCGGAGGAGTTCGAGACGGAGCTCGAAGACGAGCCCGAGGCCGAAGTCGAAGACCGGTACGAACCCTGACCACCTCGGCTGCCACCCGCCGGGCTGAAGGGGGTTGGAGCGGGTTTTGAGCGTTTCGGGGCCGCCTTACGTGCGCGTGCGCGCGAGGCCGGGAGTCGGAAACGCTCCTTGACCGCAGTCGTGCTGACACGGGGAACTTCTCAAGGATGCGGCGCTCCCTGGCCGGTGCACAAGCACCGAGCACGACAGTCTGCTCGACGTCGGGCCGCGCCGGTCGACGACGGCCAGGTGCACGTTCGTGGCGTGTGGCACAGCGGCGTTTTCGGGAGTTTCAGGAGGCATCTACGTGCGGGCGCGCCTCAGCTCGGCCAGGTTCATCCCGACGAATCGTCGGTGGGCTTCCCGCTTGGATTACCGGCCTCCTGCGCGTCCCGTTTTGCCTGCAGCCGTTTTCGGACCACGACGCCGGACCAGGTGCTGGTGGCGTGAGGTTCTCCTCCTTCGATGGCCAGGGCAAGCGCATACCCGAGACGCGTGCGGTCGCCGTGTGGAGGGACGGGGCTCCTGAGGTCGTATCCGGTGGCGGGAACATCCCACACCAGGACTCGCCACTCGGTGTCGTCCTGGTCCTCGAACAGGAAGTAGTCGACCGTCTCGGGGCAGGCAGCAACCAGGTAATCCAGGTAGGTGTCGAAGCGCGCCCGGCCGAACGCCCGGGGAGTTCCCGGGGCGTCGTCCTCCACTCCGCGGTCCACGTCCATGTCGCCCGCGTTCCCATACGTTGTGACCCATGACCAGGACCGGTCGCGGTTGTCACGGGTCTGGATCACGAAGGCGTACTGGCTGCCTGCGGAACTCATGTTCCCCAGTCTGATCTCCCGCGCTGAGCAACGCCATCGATGTGCGCACGGAGACAGGAGCGCGACAGTGCCCGCCGGCCAGTGCGTCACTCCGTTCGTCGCTGCGCTCGCCGAACCGGCCGAGTTCCAGGCCGCCCGGCAGGCCGTCGGCGGGGGCTTCGTGACGATGCCCAAGTGGGTCCGGGTCCTGGAGCGGCACTTCCCCGCGCAGGAGTCGTAGCCGTCTTTCCTGGACTTCCAGACACCCCTACGCACGCGCACAGGGACCTACGCGAACGGACTTTCCGCAGTTTCCGCAGGGCCCTACGCGCGTGTGCGCGAGGCCTGCTGACCAGAATTTTTTCAGTTTTTTCACCCCCTTACGCGCGTGCGCGCGAGGAGGTCACGGTCCGTCCGCCCAGTAGTTAGCCGCCGTGTGAGGGCCCGTCGCCGGTTCTATGCCGGGACGGCTGCGTCCACGTGTGGCGTCCGGTTGTGACAGGTGGGCTCAGATGAGCTTCCATTCCTGGTAGGGCAGGTCGTTGGAGCAATCCTGCTGGACCACGAGGACCCCGTCGGCGAGGCTCCCTTGCGGGACCGTCAAGCACTTGCCGCTGTGGCGGGCGATCAGGCTGAAGTAACCGTTGGGCCGCTGGACGAGCCGCCATTGCTGTTGGGTCGTGTGGTAACCGGCGTCGCAGGTCTGCTGGATGACCGACGCCTGGTCGGTAGTGGCCCCGCCCTGGACCTCCAGGCACTTGCCGCTGTGCTGGGCGCGGATGGTGTAGTAGTTGTCGGCGAGGAACCCGTTCGCGAGGTCGCTGTTGTATGCGGCGACGAAGTTCCACGTCTGGTTGTCGGGCGCGTCATAGCAATGCCACTGCTGGACGGGCTGTGCGGCAGCCTGGCTCGCGCCCGGGACGTCCAGGCACTTGCCGCTGTGGTTGACCATCAGCTTCGCCCTGAACAACGGGGCGTTGCCCGCGGCCGCCGCCGGCGTGGCGGGGCCGGCGGCCAGCATCGTCCCGCTGACCGCCAGGGCGCCCAGGCCGGCGGCGAGTACTCGTCGGGGTGTCTTCAAGGTGGTCTCCCTTGGTCGAGGTTGCCCGTCTGAACTGGGCGACGCACCTCAGGTGTATCTGAAAGGCACCGTCGAGGCGCTGAACGACACGGCGAAACAGCTAGACGGCCGACTCCAGCGCCTGGACCTCCCACTGCACCGGCCAGTGCCCCTTTCCGGCTTACTTGGTCTGCCCCCTGGGGAGTGTGTTCCGCGCGGGTGGGGCGGTGCGCCTGGCCCGCGCGGAACGGATGCCGTCTTACGGAATCCGCTGGCAGCCGAGCGCGACAACGCCGTCCGGTAGCTGCGCGCGGCCCCCGTCCCGGCACTGGAACTTCAACCGTGGCTCCTGGCGGGTGATCAGCAGGGACTCGCCCTGGAACTCGCCTTGGGCGACGGCGCCGTTGGAGGCGACGCAATTGCCGTGACCCAGCACGACGCGGCCGGGCACGGCCACGTCACAGGTGTAGGTGGGGGTGGCGTCGGCCTGGGCGGGGGCCGCGACGGCCAAGGCGCCGGCCGCCGAGACGGCGGCGAGGGTGATGGTGAAGAGGTGGCCGGAGAAACGCATGGGGGTGGTGTCCTTTCTGAGGTAGGAGGGTCACCACCCGGAACATTACCAACAGTAATCAGATGATTGCCTATCGTAATAGTTGGGGTGCTGTTACCTTCTGCCGGCCTGCGGCGCAGAGACTGTGCCGCTACCTCCGCGGCGCCCGGCAGGGCGCCGGCGGCCACCGGGCGGTAGCGGACCTGGCGCAGAGGCACGCCCCCGCCGTAGCCCTCGACGATCCGGCGGGCCTGGTTCACGATCGGCGGCCACTGGATGCGGCCCATACCGGGGTCCCCGTAGTACTCGCCGAAAATCGGGCGGATATGGCGCTGACCAGCGATGATCCGACCGGGCAGGCGGCACGATCACCGGGGGGTCATGCGGTCTGCGAGTTCGTCGGCGCCGGGTGTCCAGGTACCGCGCTGGGCCTCGATGCCGTCAAGTCGGCGCTGGGTGCCTTCTTTGCTGGGCTTGAGGTAGCGCTGCAGGGTGCGGCGGTCTTCGTGGCCGGAGAGGTTCATCAGGTCGGCTTCGGTGGCGCCGTCCTCGCCGGCGTGGGTGAGTCGGGAATGGCGCAGGTCGTGCAGATTCCAGCCGTCGGTGGCGGCCGCCGAGGTGGCGTTCGGCGGTGCGGTAGGTCATGCGTCGGCGGCGGCTGGCCGGGTCGACGTCACGTACGGGCGCGGTGCCGTCGTCAGGGGCGATGCGAGCGGACAAGAAGATCGGCCCGCAGGTGCGGCGGCCGAGGAGCTGGCCGAGCATCCGGGCGGTGCGGATGTCGTCGGCGTCAACGGACAGCTGTGGCTGGCAGCGCTCCTCACCGGCCCCAGCCTCATCGCGCTGGCGAAGATCTTTGTTCTCCGCCGGTCGGATGCCACCGACATGAAGCAACTTCAAGCTCAGCGCGACGCTGTGACCGCGCCACCGCCGGTCTGAACCGTCGGTCAGGCGTCCTGTCCGACCTCGGCGAGGCCGCGCGGGTGACTGACCTCGCCGAGGCGGCGTCTGGTTTGGCGTCGCGGTCGGAGGCGCGCCGATGCGGACCCTAAGTAGCAGGCGCCGAGAAACAACGCTTAGCCGTGCTGGCCCCACCTCGACATCGAGGGTGTGCCCGACCCGGAACACGTTCCCTGGATCGACGCCGACCCATCCGGCCTGGCGAACGGCCCGGTGTCAGCGGCTTCACCGATCAGAAATCCTCCGCCACGTCGTCAGTTCTGTTAGCCCTCGCACCGATGGAAGGATCGATGACCATGACCGTCACCAGACCGCTGGGCGCCGACGAGGCCACGTTCCTCGCGGCGGTCCGCTCAGGCGACACGGCGCGGTTCGCACTCATCACGGAGCGCCACCGGCGTGAGTTGCAGGTGCACTGCTACCGGATGCTCGCGAACTACGAGGATGCCCAGGACCTGACGCAGGAGACGTTCCTGCGAGCGTGGAACAAGCGGGAGTCATTCAAGGGCCACGCGGCCCTGCGGACCTGGCTGTACCGAATCGCGACGAACGCCTGCCTCGACTTCCTGGAGAAGCGCAACGACCGCACACCCGTACCGTCCGAGCTGCCGGACCACGGCTCCGAGGTGCTGTACCTGCAGCCCTACCCCGACCGGATGCTCCCCGAGGACCCGCAGGAATCGGTGGTGGCGCGGGAGACGATCGAGCTGGCGTTCATCGTCGCCGTCCAGCACCTGCCGCCGCGGCAGCGGGCGGTGTTCATCCTGCGCGACGTCCTCGGCTGGCCGGCGTCGAAGGCCGCCGACGCCCTCGAGCTGACCGTCGCATCGGTGACCAGCGCACTGCAGCGGGCCCGTGTGACGATGCGCGAGCAGCTGCCCGACCGCCGCCTCGACTGGCGGAGCCCCGCCACCCACGAGCTGTCGAATGACGAGCGCGGCGTGGTGAAGTCGTATATCGACGCCCATGAGCGCAACGACCTCGACGGGCTGATGTCCCTGCTGCGCGACGACCTGCGCTTCGCGATGCTGCCCGAGCCGGGCACCTCGGTCATCACGGCCAAGGACGCGGTGGACGGCTGGGTCTCCGGTGGGCTCTTCCAGCGCGGCCACGACGACTGGCGCTGCATCGCCACGACGGTCAACCGCATGCCTGCCGCCGTGCTGTACCTCCGCACCCCCGACGACCCGGAGTACCGGCTATTTACCATCGCGGTCCTGCACATCGTCGACGGGAAGATCGCCGAGCTCACCGGATTCGACGCCACCGATAAACCCTGGCTGGGCCTGCCCCCGATGTAATCAGACAAAGGCCCCATCGTCGACGAGTCCAGCGCACGGGCCGCCGTCACCGAAGTCATCGCGGAATGAGCACCCCGACCAGCTGAACACCAACGCGACAACACGAACACCACCGCCCCGCCGGCAACGCCGGCGGGGCATCTTCACACCCGAAGAACATCGTCACGATCAACGACGCCGTCGCCCTCATCTCCAGCAAGTCGGTCAACAGCTCACTCGGAACGCAAGGAAGGACCCGGGGAAGGTTCCCTCATAGCCGAGGGTCACGGTGAGCACGCCAGGAAGGATTTCGACCTGGCCTCACGAGCCGAGCATCTGGCCCGTGCTCATCGCCTCGTCTCGTATCGGGTCAGCACCACGCCGCCGGGAAACGTCCGCGTCTCCACCAGGTTCAGGTTCACCCAGTTGTCCAGGGCCGTAAAGAACGGCGTGCCGCCGCCCACCAGGACCGGGTGGGTGACCAGCACGTACTCGTCGATCAGCCCGGCCCGCATGGCCGCCCCGGCGAGCGTGGCGCCGCCGATGTCCATCGGGCCGCCGTCCTCGGCCTTGAGCCGGGTGATCTCGGTGACCGCGTCGCCGGTGACCAGGCGGGTGTTCCAGTCGACCGTGCTGGTCGTCGAGGAGAACACCACCTTCGGCATGTCCCGCCAGCGGCGGGCGTACTCGATCTCCGCCGGTGTGGCGCCGGGCCGCTGGTCGGCGGTCGGCCAGTGGGGGCTCATCGTCTCCCACAGTTTGCGCCCGTACAGCGCCAGGCCGGTCGCCCCCACCCGGTCGGACCACCACTGGAACAGCTCGTCGCTCGGTACGCTCCAGCCGAGGTCGTCGCCGGGCGCGGCGATGTAGCCGTCCAGGCTCAGGTTCATGCCGAAGATCAGTTTCCGCATCGTGCCAGCCTCTCGTGAGTCGATCTCACACGTACAGACGGGCACGGTGCGGAAACCTAATCGGTGCGCGATCTGCGTCCGCAGGTAGTCCTCGCGTTCCGGACTCGGCGCAGCGTACTCGGCTGGGCTCGAGCACTACCCACCGCCCTTGTAGGGTGCCGGTAAGAAACGCGTCACCAAGCCCAAACGAGCGTGTTATGCCTGGTCAGAGCTTCGTATCCGAATACGTAGACCCTGCTGAATGCACGTTCTGTTCCCTTTGGCTCAGGCTGGCCGAGCTGTGCGAATGCCTCATTTTGGGCCTGGTGACGCGTTTCTTACCGGCACCCCTAATTCCTGTACCGGTCCTCCTCGACCTCTAAGAGGTAGAAAAAGACGGCCAGGTCGCGGACGATGATGTTGGTCGAGGTGGCCGTTTAAATCGGTCGGCCCGCTTACCTGAGTGAGCCGACCGATGAACTAATTACACTTTATCGATGCGATGGTATCGCCGAGAAGTTATTCCTCAAGGAAAAGCCGCTGACCCCTGTAGACCGACTGGCATGGAGCGTCGTAGATGCGACTCCCTTGAGGGAAGAAAGTACTGGAATAGCCGTCTATCTCAGTGGCGTATGCGGCCACGCTCAGCAGTGGGTCACCCCAGAATCCCTGGTCCAGGCGGTAGCACTTTTTGGATCCGCAGTTGTTGTGAACCTTTACGTAACGCACCCCCGTGTCATTGTTGGTTGACCAGCCTAGAAACTGAACACATGATGCGACATTATTGAGACTTGCGCTGTCGCTTGGCTCGCTGTCTGCGGAGGCAGGGTTGCCTGCCACGCTTATGGCTGCTGTAGCTGTGACGGCCATAAGCGCGAGTCGAGAGCGAAGCCTTCCTCTTTGTGCTGTTCCCATCTGATTCCTTGCGAGCTGTCGGCCTTTTCGTTTCTGTTATGTGGTGGAGCTTCTAGGAAGTCGTTGACGGTTTCCGTACACTTGTTGATGATTCCTGCCGTGTCCCGGAACAGGCGTGATGGCGATAGTCGGCCGGGGAAGTGCCGTATGCGGAGCGGAAGAGGCGGCTGAAGTGGGCGGCGTTGATGAAGCCCCAGCGGATGGCGATGGCGTGGATCGGCCGGGAGGTCATGGTGGGGTCGGTCAGGTCGCGGCGGCAGCGTTCCAGCCGCCGGTGCCGGATCCAGGCGGCTATGCTCAACCCTTGGTCCTGGAAGAGCCGGTACAGGTAGCGGGTGGAGATCTGGTGGGCGGCTGCGACGGTCTCCGTGCACAGATCCGGGTCGCCCAGGTGCTGGTCGATGAAGGCGTGGATGCGCATCTGCAGTGCTTGGCGGTGAGTTTCCGGGGGCAGTGCGGTTTCGGCTTCAAGGTGGTGAGCGAAGGTCGCGGCGACCAGGTCCAGGGTGATGGCCGACAGGCGAGCGGCATCGGCTGGGGTGTAGGCGGCGGCGTGCCGGGCCAGGCCGGTCAGGTGCTCGGCCAGCAGCGCGCCGATTCCCTGGGTACCGGGCAGGTGGGTCGCGGTGAGCCGGGCGAGGTCGTGGGCGGGCAGCGGCAGCAGGTTCCTGGGGAACTGCAGGATCATGCATTCGACGTTGCCGACGCCGTCGCGGGTGGCGGTGTGGGCGTCAAAGGGGTGGGAGGAGTCATACAGCAGCAGGTCCTGGGGCGGGGCGACGGCCTGGCGGCCGTGATGCTCCAGCGCCATGGTGCCGCGTAAGGTCAGGCCCAGGGAGTAGACCTCGGGGTCGGAGCGGCGGATGAGAGGCGGGGTGCGCCGGGACTGCAGCGGCGGGTAGGACAGCCGCATCAGCCGGGCCGGGCCGAGCTCGAGCAGGCGCAGGCTGGCGGGAAACTCCGCCTCATGGTCGCTGCGCATCAGGGTCGGCACGAGCGACTGGGTGGTCATCTCGTGCCACCAGGCGAACCGGTCGAGTGCGGGCAGGTCCTGGCTACGGAGCACCGTCTCGATCACAGCCGGCTTCCTGCGGCGCATTCCTCATCCGCTGTGGGAACCGTTAACGGCCCACCATATTCATTGATACGCACGAAAGCCTCCGTTCGTGTTTCGAAAAGCGCGATTTCTCCGTTCTCGCTCAGAGGTAGCCGCCGCAGGGGTTGTTGGGCAGGCCGGGCGTCGGTACGCAACAAAAACAATCCGATTCGTGCAGGTCATAGCCCTGCGGTGGGTGCGTCCGAAACCGCCCGGCCCCCCGGCGGAAGCCGCGCCCCGGTTGCCGCCTTTTCCCGCTCTGAGTTAATTTGACGGCGCGGGTGGTCTTTCGGCGTCGAGCAATGAGGGGCACCTGGATGGGTCGCAGCGAAACCCCCCTGGACCCGAGCGCGGGAGCGGTGCAGCGTTTCGCCTTCGAGCTCCGCAAACTGCGCCAGGAGGCCGGTGGCCCCACCTACCGGGAGATGGCCGGCCCGGCGGGGTTTTCGGTCAGCGTGCTGTCACGGGCGGCCGCCGGGCAGCAGCTGCCGTCCTGGCCGGTTGTGGAGGCCTACGTACGCGTCTGCGGCGGAGACGTGGCCGACTGGCGGATGCGCTGGCAGCGGGTCACCGACGAACAGGACGTCCCCGCCACCGGGCGGCAGGAGCGACAGGCCGCGCCGTACCAGGGGCTGACGCACTACGACACCGGCGACCACGACCGGTTCTTCGGGCGACAACGGCTGTTGGAGCAGGTGACCGGGCTGCTGGGGCGGCGGCACTTCGCCGCGGTGTTCGGCCCCTCAGGCAGCGGCAAGTCCTCGCTGCTGCGCGCCGGCCTGATCCCCGCCGCCCGCCACGGGGCCCTGGGCGCGCCGATGCAGACCGTCATGGTGCTCACGCCCGGCGCACATCCGATGCGTGAGCACGCCGACACCCTTGCCGCCTTCACCGCCGATGCTGGGGGCGGGCTGATAGTGGTCGACCAGTTCGAGGAAGTGTTCACCTTGTGCTCGGACGCGGCCGAACGGGCCGCGTTCATCGACGCTCTACTACAGGCGGCCGAGCCCGGCGGCGGGCGGGTGGTTCTCGCGGTGCGGGCCGACTTCTTCGGCCGCTGCGCCGAACACCCCGCCTTGACCGAGGCCCTGCAGCAGGCGACCGTGCTGGTCGGGCAGATGAACCGGGACGAGCTGCGGGAGGCGATCGTCAAACCGGCCACCGCCGCCGGACTGATCGTGGAACGCACCCTGACCGCCAGGATCATCGACGACATCGCCGGGGAACCCGGGGGGCTGCCGCTGATGTCGCACGCCCTGCTGGAGACCTGGCGGCGCCGCCGCGGCACCCTGCTCACCCTGGAAGGCTACGAGCGGGCCGGCGGGGTGCACGGCGCGATCGCCGCCACCGCCGAACGCCTGTACGCCGGGCTGTCACCCGAGGAGGCCGACCAGACCAAACGAGTGCTGCTGCGACTGGTCAACCCAGGCGAGCAGGCGGCCGACACCCGCTGCCCGGCTCCCTATGACGGCTTCGATCACATCGCCTGCCCGCACAAGGCGCTGGAACAGCTCGCCGCCGCCCGCCTGGTGACCCTGCACGAACACCACGTCGAGCTGGCCCACGAGGCGCTGATCTCCGCCTGGCCGCGGCTGCGAACCTGGATCGACCAGGAACGCGAGCTGCTGCGCCTGCGGCGCCGGCTGGGAGAGGCCGCCGCCGTCTGGACTGAACACCACCGCGATTCCGGCGCCCTGTATCAGGGGGCGCGCCTGATCGCGGCCCGTCCGCTGCTGGCGCGGCCCGGCGACCTCACCGTCGCCGAACACGCCTTTCTGCAGGCCTCTGTGCAGGCGGCCGAGCACGCCGAACGCGTCGCCGCCCGCCGCAGGCGGCTGGCCCGGCTGGCGGTGGCCGCGCTGACCGTGCTGGCCATCGTGGCCTCGGGCGCCGCCGTGGCGGCCGTCACCGCGGCCCGCCAAGCCGACGCTCAAGCCAAACAGGCTCTGGCGCGCCTGGTGGCGCTTCACAGCGAGGGGCTGGCGACCACCGATCCCGTCCTGTCAGGCCTGTTGGCCGTCACCTCCTGGCGTCTGGCCCCCAGCGCAGGGGCCCGCTACAACGCGATCGCCACCTTGGCCACCTCGGTCCGGGGTGTCCTGACCGGCCATATCGGCCCGATCACTGCGGTGGCTTTCAGCCCGGACGGCCGCCTGCTGGCCACCGCCGGGCACGACACCACCGTCCGGCTGTGGGACGCTGCCACCCACCGGCCGATCGGCACCCCACTCGCCGGCCACACTGACTGGATCAATGCACTGGCCTTCAGCTCTGACGGCACCACCTTGGCCACCGCCGGAGGCGACGGCACCATTCGGCTGTGGGATGCCGCTGCCCGCCGTTCGATCGGCGCCCTGCGCACCAGCCGCCCGGACCCGTTCACCTCGGTGGCCTTCAGCCCCGACGGCGACACCCTGGCCACGGCCGCGCTCGACGGCACCATGCGGCTGTGGGACGTCGCCACCCGCCGCCTGATCGGCACCTGGCGCGTCGGCCCCGCCGGAAGTTTCGGGAGTGTGACGTTCAGCCCGGACGGCAAGACCTTGGCCACCGCCGGAGGCGACGGCACCGTACGGCTGTGGGATGCTGCTTCTCGTCGCGCGATCAATACCTGGCGCGTCGGCTCCTCCGGTTCCATCACCGCGGTGGTCTTCAGCCCAGACGGCGCAGCGCTGGCCACTACCGGAGACAACGGTGCCGCCCAGTTGTGGCGGATACATGCCCGCCGCTCCCCCGCCACCCCGCTTGCCATCCGTCTTGGTGCCGTCACCTCGGTGGCCTTCAATCCCGATGGCAGAGCACTTGCCACCGCCGCGCTCGACGGCACTATCCAATTATGGGACACCAGCACCGGTCAGCCTGTCGGTGCTCCTCTGGGCGGGCATACCTCTGCTGTCATTGCGGTGGCGTTCAGCCCGGACGGCACGACCCTGGCCGCCACGGGGGGCGACGGCAACGTCCGGCTGTGGGACACCACGCTCCACCGTCCCGCCGGCATCCGGCACGTCGGCCGTTCCGCCACCCTCACCACGGCAATTTTCAGCCCGGCCGACGCCACTTTGGCCACCATCGATCACGACAAGCGCATCCGACTGTGGGACACCACCACCCGCGATCCCGCCGACGTTCCGCTGGCCGGTCATATCGGTCCGGTCACCACGCTGGCCTTCAGCCCTGATGGCACCACCCTGGCCACCGCTGGACAGGACAAGACCGTCCGGCTGTGGAACACCACCACTCATCGTCCGCTCGAGACTCCCCTGGTCGAATCCGCCGATCCGGTCGACGTGATGGCCTTCAGCCCCGACGGCGCGATGCTGGCCACCGCGGGCGATGATGGCATCATCCGGCTGTGGGACGTCACCGCCCGTCACCTGATCGGTGCTCCGCTGACCGGCCATATCGGCCCGATCACCGCACTGGCCTTCAGCCCGGACGGCAGCATCCTGGCCATCGCTGGAGAGAACAAGAGCATCCGGCTATGGGACACCACCACCCAGCGGCCCACCGGCGCCCCGCTCACCGGCCATGTCGGTAGCGTCAGGAAGGTTGTTTTCAGTCCTGACGGTACGCTGCTGGCCTCTGGCGGAGATGAGGGAATCGCCCTGCTGTGGGACACCACCACCCACCATCCGATCGACGCTCCACTCGTCGGTCATACGGACTCGGTGAAGACGGTGGCCTTCAGCCCCGACGGCAGAACTTTGGCCACTGCCGGAGAGGACAAGACCGTCCGGCTGTGGGACACCACCACCCGCCGCCCGATCGGCACCCCGCTGACCGGCCACACCGATCCCGTCATTGCGCTGGCCTTCAGTCCCGACGGCACCACCCTGGCTACTGCTGGGCAGAGCGGAAGCGTCCTGACGTGGAAGATAGGCATGCCCTCTGATCCGTTCTCAGCGGTCTGCGCCATCGCGGGACGCTCCCTCACCCCGCAGGAATGGCAGCAGTACGTCCCCGGCCAGCCCTATCGGCAAATCTGTCCCTGAGCGAGGCGACCGCGCTTGCCCCGCGAATCGAGAGAGAAGGTGTGCAGGGCCCGCGCAACTGTGCGCTGGCCAGTGCTTAGTCAGTGGATAACTGACGTTATCCACTGAGATTGCCGTGGTTCTCAGCGGATAACGTCGTCGTCGGCGGGCGGGAAGCCGAGGCGGGCTCAGCGGAAAGGATGGCGGGGCGGCCATCGGCTGGAAGGCCTCGTCCCTCGCCTCACGAACCTCACACAATGCGGAGTATCTGTACTGGGAGCTCGGATCTCGCGCGGGCGGCGCCTGCTTCGAGGTGGAACTGCGCGGCTCGGCCGCCCGGGTGTGTCTCATGGACAGCGACGACTACCAGGCTTACCTCGACGGCGGCGAGTACGAGTACTACGGCGGCTTCTACAACGTCAGCCCCGTCGTGTTGCAGGTGCCCTACGACGACTATTGGTATCTCGTCGTCGACAGCAACGGCCATCGGGTCAGGGGCGGGGTCACCGAGGTCTTCGACTGACCGCGTCCGGCGAGTGGCCCAGTTCTTACCGATACCCCCCGCGTAGAGACCCTGGCGAAATTGGCGAAACCCGCCGCCGTGTTCCTCACGCGCGCCTGCGCGCGAGTGCCTCGCGAAACTCCCCCAGGGGCGCGGGGTCATGGGGTCCCGGTAGTAATCGCGGAAAATCCAACGAAGCTGCTCTGACCTGGGGCTTCTCCACAGCCAGCCGGGCTGTACAGGCTTGAATCATCTTCCTGTATGCGCAGGTCAGACCCAACTGCGTTGGATTTACGGCCGACACTACGAGGACCTCAGGAGGGCCAGACCGGTCTGGGTGGGGTGGTGCAGGACGCTGCTGTGGTGCCTGCGGGTGGTGATCAGGCCCGCCTCGCGCAGAACCCCGGTGTGCTGGCTGACCGCCGCCGATGAGATGCCCAGCCGGTGGGCCAGGGAGCCGGTGGTGGCCACGCCGTCGGCGATGGCGGTCAGGATCGCCGCGCGAGTCCGGCCGAGGAGGTTGGCCAGCGCGCTCGTCGACGTGCCGGTCGTCCAGACGTCCGCGGCCTGGTCGGCGCCGAGCGTGGCCGGGTAGAACAGGCGGCCGCTGGTAAGGCTCCTCGGGTCGAACATCACGGTGGGACTTCGCAGGAAGAACGACGACACCAGCAGCAGCCCCCGCCCGTCGAGGGTCAACTCGGCGGGGGTCTCATCGCCGTTGCGGATGTAGAGGGTCGGCGGCGCCCACCGGATGTCCGGATGCAGGGTGGACAGCAGGCCGTCGACACCCTGGTCGAGCAGAATCGTGCCGCGCTGGGCGCGCTCGGCGGCGAGGTGCGCGTGGATGCGTTTCCAGTGCGGTGCGACAGCGGCCTGATGGTAGGCCTCCACTCGCGACAGCGCCTCCCGCCGCGCGTCGAGACTGTCCACGAGCCCGGCCAGCACCGCCGGCGCCCGGCCGTGATGGTCGGCGTAGTAGTCGAGCTCCGCTCGGACCGCGGACCGGCTCCTGACCAGGAAGTTCTCCGCGCTTTCGGCGAAGTCGCGTCCAGGGCCGGCGAGGTTGACCAGGTCGAAGCTGGGTCCTCGCCCAGGCAGGAGGGCACTCAGGAGCGCGTACCTGGAATCAAGCCCGGCCCGCGCGC
This sequence comes from Streptosporangium sp. NPDC051022, assembly GCF_040683035.1. Classification (NCBI taxonomy): domain Bacteria; kingdom Bacillati; phylum Actinomycetota; class Actinomycetes; order Streptosporangiales; family Streptosporangiaceae; genus Streptosporangium; species Streptosporangium sp. NPDC051022. The sequence goes on from NZ_JBFBCF010000021.1 coordinate 136,768, forward strand.
GACGCCGCCACGCGCCGAACGTCGCCTCCTCCGGCCGCCCACGCAGCACGGTCAGGCTGAACAGGGTCTCGGCCATGGGGCCCAACGTCGGCGCCACCCGTACCCGCGCCAGGTCGGCGGTGGTGAAGTGAATCCTGTGCATGCGCTCCCTCGATATGCGTCGGCATCCCTGTCAGAACCTGCCGCCGAGCGGTCACACAAAGCGCTGAGCCGCACGGTTGAGCCAGGACTTACAAGCCTCGCGGTGCATGGTTTCTTCCTGCGACAGTGAGCGGGCCGACTTTCCACAGAAGGGACGGCTCGACTTCATAAAGGCAGAAAGACAATCGGCAACGGGGGCTCCATGTCTAGGGCGGGTCCGGCATCCCTAACCGTGCGCATTCTCTTGTGGGGACTGGCAGGTGTGCTTGTGGTCGCCTGCTCAAACCCGGGGCAGGGGGCTCAAACTTCGCCCGTACCCCTCGAGACGCCATGGCTGACATGAGTGCCGAGGAGGAACGGGCACTGGGGGATGCAGAAGCGCGAGACAACGAACAGAGCCGCGTGACAGCCAGGAGCATGACAGGGGCCATCACCGTGACCGCCGCGCGTCATGTGGCCCTCCACTCGGGTCCGTGTTACCAGCCGCAAAGTAGCTGTGAGTGATCGCAGTTACGGTCGGTACAGACTTGTCAGCCCTTAACCGGTGCCGCGGCGTCGTCGTGCTCGCGGAGCATGCGCAAGACGGTCGCCGCCGACGGGTGTCGGCCTTTCTTCTTGCCGGTGGTGATGACGAGGTGGGCGGCGATGTCGCGCAGGCTCATCGCCTGGCCGCGCAGGTGCAGCGCCATCGACAGCATGGCGGGGTCGGTGACGGCCGCGCCGCCGATGCTCTTGCCGCGGGCGCGCGCCGACTCCTGGCCCTCCAAAGTCCGGTCGCGGATGTACTCGCGCTCCATTCCCGACAGCGCCGCCAGCACTGTGAACACGATTCCGGAGGGGGTGTGGGAGCCTTGCAGCTCGCCGGTGAGGAACTCCAGGCCGATCCCGGATGCTTTCAGCTGCTCGGCCGGCGCGGCCAGCTCGATGCCGCGGCCCAGCCGTTTATGCTCGTGCACCACCAGGGTCACCGCCACCCCGGAGGCTCGCATCTCCCGCGCCAGGGCGACGGCGCCCTCGAGTTCGGGGCGCACCGCGGCGCGAGTGGAGACCTTCTCAGCGAACACGCGAGTGACACCGGCGGCCTTCAGCGAGTCGGTCTGGGCGTGCAGTGACTGGCGGACGGTGGAGGCGCGGGCGTAGCCGATCCGCACATGCCCGGCGGGCTCGGCGTGCGCGGCCGCGGGGCGCGGCAGCTCGACCCAGGCGGTTCCAGGCCTGCGCACCCCCGGGACGGGCACGCCCAGCGCCTTGGTCAGGTGGGGTACCAGCCGGAAGCGGGCGGTGTGGTACTGGACGGCGACCTTGCCCTTGGCGGTCCGGCACGGTGAGCCGGCGGGGGCGGCGCAGGAGGACATGGGGCAGTCGGAGGCTTCCACGAGCTAGAAGTCGTCGTCGTTCACCCCGGAAGTGTTTCATGGGTACGTTTCAACCGTCCCGTCGTTTGCACCGACCTATGAAACAGGAAACGCCCTGGACACGGCCTCTCGCGGGCGGTGTTTCATAGGCAGTCGTCTATGAAACACTGAGACAACCACCCACCGTGATCGTTCTCAGCGATAACCGCTGTCCGCCGGTTCAGTGGTTATCTTGGGTTGTCAAGCGAAATAGCTGGTCAGCTGCTTAAAGGCGTGTCAGGCACGTAAGGCTGGTAGGTGCGCAGCAGTCAGGCGTAGCGGGCCATCTTGACACAGAGGAGGCTGAGATCAGCAAGACGATGGCCCGGGCAGAGATGAGGACCAGGTCTGGGATGACCATCGCAGCCGGCCGCCCCTCTGTATCAAGCCGCGGGCCGCAGGTGCTGCCGAGCCCATTCCTCGAAGCTGGTGAGCGAAAGGCCGAGGTCCCTGGCGTACTGCGGGCGGGCCGGCTGGCCGGCTATGTTCATCCACTCGTGTGAGGCGCCCATCGCCGGCATTCCGGCGGCGAGTGCCTGCTGCTCGGTCATGTCCGGCGCGGACAGGTGCGTGCCCAGCGCGCGGGAGAGAACCCCGGCGATCTCCGTCATTGACAGGTAGTCACTCGCCAGCTCCAGCTCGACCCCGTGGAACCGCTCCGGCTCGGCGACGGCTGCGGCGGCTGCCCTACCGATGTCGTCCACCGCGGCGAGGGACAGCCGGGTGTCCGGCTTCACGACGCTCACCAGACCGCCTTCAACGCCCCGCGGGAACAGGAAAGCCATGGACGGCAGGAAGTTCTCCATGAAGAAGCCCGGCTTGAGGATCGTCCAGTGGGAGAAGCCAGCCGCGCGAACCCGGTCCTGGATCGTGCTCTTGGCTCCCAGGCTGGCGTCCAAGGAGCCCCAGCGGCCTGTGATCCAGCCAGGAGCCTCGGTGTGCTGACCGGCGCCACTGGTGGACGTGTGTACGAACTGCGGCACTCCCGCAGCCTGCGCGCCCTCGATGAGGTTGACGGCCTGGGCTACCTCTCCGTCGAAATCGAAACCTTCGGCGGCCAGGGCGGGCATCTGAACAGAGAAGACGGCGCGGACACCCTTGGCGGCCCGCACCACCGAATCGCGATCGTGGAGATCACCGGTGACCAGATCGGCGCCTAGTGCCTCGACGGCCTTGGCTCGCTCGGTGTCGGGGTAACGCACCAGAGCGCGTACGGGAACGCCTGCAGCGAGCAGGGCTCGGGCGGTGGCGCCGCCCTGCCTGCCGGTGGCGCCGGTGACCAGGACGGGTGCGGAATCTGCAGGCATGGTGCTCCTCAGGGCTATAAACGGCGGGGGCCGCCGTTTTCTGTGCGATACGATATGGCGGGTCCCGCCATTTAGCAACCCTGGAGATGACGCCCATGCCCGACCGCCAGCGCGCGGACGCCCGGCGCAACTACGCGCGCATCCTCGCCGTGGCCGAGGAGGAGGTCGCCGCGTACGGGGCCGGCGCCTCCCTGGAACAGATCGCGCGCATCGCGGGGGTCGGCTCGGCCACCGTGCGCCGCCACTTCCCGACCCGCCGGGCGCTGCTGGAGGCGGTCTCCCATCAACGCATCGAGGCCCTGGCCACCCGCGCCCGCGAGCTAACAGGCAAGGGCGACAGCCGTGACGCGCTCCTGGAATGGCTCAGTGACGTCGTCGCCTACTGCGTCGCGGCCCGGGGGCTGGCGGCGGCACTGGCCTACGACGGGGCCGAGCCCGACCCCGTACACGAGAACACCTGCTCGGCGATGATGACAGAGGCGGGGAACCCCCTGCTGCAGCGCGCCATGCAGGACGGGGCGGTGGCGGAAGGCGTCACCGTCGCCGACCTGATCGCGCTGATCGTCGGCGTCGTCCTCGCGACGGAGCACCACCCTGACCCGGCGGCCCGCGCGGACCGGCTGTTCCGGCTGGCCGTGGCGGGCCTGAGCCCGCAGGGCTGAGAAGCCTGCTCGAAAGACCGTCCCTCGTCCTGCCTGCTTGATACGAGCCGTCAGGCGGCGAAGCGGCGGCGGGCGAACTCGAGTTGCCGATGGCCTCCTACGCTGACCCACGGCATGGAACCCGATGACTGCCGGAGGCCAACGTGACTGCGGCGACGCTGACGAACGACGCGTACGACCGGACCCTGAGGGAGATCGTTGTCAAGAGAAGGGGGTTCCACAAGTGACCAACGTGCCTGACAACCCCAGACAACCTGTCCGGCATCTGGCGGCGCGGGGCAGGCAGACCATCGCCTGCATGGCCCGCACGCCGTCGGGGCTCACGCCCGCCGCGATCCCCGACGACCTGCTGCTGGCGCTGCGCCCCTACGCCTGAGCCGGTCGCAGGCCACGCGTGGTCAGGCCACCGGGGACGTCCGGCCGGCGCGGAAGGTGCGGCGGTAGGCGTCCGGCGGGACGCCGACCGTCCGGTTGAAGTGCCGCCGGAGCGTCGCGGCGGTGCCCATGCCGGTCGCCGCCGCGATGGCGTCCACACCGTCGTCGGTCGTCTCCAGAAGCTCCTGCGCGCGGCGGATGCGCTGGGTCAGCAGCCACTGCAGCGGCGTCGTGCCCGTCATCGCCCTGAAGCGCCGGCCCAGGTGGCGGGAGCTCATGTTGGTGCGCCGCGCCAGGTCCTCGACCGTCAGCGGCTCGCCGAGCCGCTCGGTGACCCAGCCGAGCAGGTCGCTCAGCGGGTGGTCGCCGTGTTCGGGCACCGGGGCCGCGACGAACTGGGCCTGCCCGCCCGGCCGGTGCGGCGCCACGACGAGCCTGCGCGCCGCCGCGTTCGCGACGGCCGAGCCGTGGTCGCGACGGACCAGGTGCAGGCACAGGTCGAGGGCGGCGGCCTTGCCCGCCGAGGTGAGGACGCTGCCGTTGTCGACGTACAGGACGTCCGGATCGACCTCGACGTCCGGATAGCGGGCGGCCAGCGCCTCGGTGTGCGCCCAGTGCGTCGTCGCACGCAGGCCGTCCAGCAGGCCCGCCGCGGCGAGCACGAACGCGCCCGTGCACAGCGACGCCACGCGCGCCCCGGCCTCGTGGGCCGCGCGGACGGCGGCGACGAGGTCGGCCGGGGGATCGGCGTCCACCTCGGCCCATCCCGGCACGATGACGGTGTCGGCGAGCGGCAGCCGGTCGAGGCCGTCGTCGGGGTCGAGCAGGAAGCGCCCGTCGGCCCGCACCGGCCCCGCGCCGCAGATCACCGGCTCGTACCAGGGGCCGTCGGTGAGCGGCGGGGAGCTGAACAGCTCGTACGCCAACGACAGTTCGAAGTGCAGAATTCCGTTCGCGACGGCCACTGCGACCGTGTGCGTGCCAGAGGTCATGTCCGGAAGTGTACGCATCTTGTCGTTTCGGACACTCGCGCGGGGACCGCGCTGATCGCGACCATGAAGGCGTGAACGAAACTCTGGGAAACAGCCGGACGGTCGCGGTCTACGGGGCGTACGGGCACACGGGCCGCTTCGTGGTGGCGGAGCTGCTGGAGCGCGGGTTCGTCCCCGTCCTGGCCGGCCGCGACGCCGCCAAGCTGGACGACCTCGCGGCGCGGTTCCCCGGGCCGGACGCCCGGCCCGCTCCGGCCGACGATCCGGCGGCGCTCGACCGGGCGCTGGCCAGCGCGGACGCCGTGATCAACACCGCCGGGCCGTTCGCCGCCACGGCCGCGCCCCTGATCGAGGCCGCCCTGCGCGCCGGGATCCCCTACGTGGACGTCGCGGCCGAGATCGAGGCCAACCGCGACACCTTCGACCACTTCGCCGCCCGCGCCCGCGCCGCCGGAACCGTGGTCGTCCCCGCCATGGCCTTCTACGGCGGCCTCGGCGACCTGCTGGCCACCGCCGCCATGGGCGACTGGACCGAGGCGGACGAGATCCACGTCGCCTACGGCCTCGACGGCTGGCACCCGACGGCCGGGACCCGCGCGGCGGGCGCGGTCTCCCACAGCCGCCGGAACGGACGGCGCGTCCGCTTCGCTGCGGGCGCCCTGCGCTACCACGACGACGAGCTGCCGACCCGGACGTGGAACTTCCCCGAGCCGACCGGCGCCCGCGACGTCCTCGCCGAGTTCACGATGGCCGACGTCGTGACCATCCCGAGCCACCTGCGCGTGCCCGAGGTGCGCACCTACATGACCGTCCAGGCGGCGAGGGACCTGGCGTCCCCCGACACGCCCGCGCCCGTCGCCGCCGACGAGGACGGACGGTCCGAGCAGTCGTTCGTCGTCGACGTCGTCGTTGTCTCGGGCGCCGAGCAGCGCCGCGCCACGGCGTCCGGGCGCGACATCTACGCCGTCAGCGCGCCGCTGGCCGTCGAGGCCGTCCACCGGATCCTCACCGGCCGCACCCGGGCGACCGGCGTCGCCTCGGCGGGCGAGCTCTTCGACGCACGCGACTTCCTGGCGGCACTGTCACCCCACATCACCGTCCGGCATCACGCGGCGTCCGCGAGCACGGTCTCCGACGTCCTGCGGAAGCGGCCCGCGCGGTCGGCGTCGAAGGGGTAGCGGCCGCCCGTCACCACCGGACGGGGAGCACCGCCGGGCCGCCCACGATGCCGCCGGTGCGCCACGGGATCTCGTCCGCCGGGACGGCCGGCTCGGCCTTCGAGGAGTCTCAGTGCAGGAATTAGCGGTAGATAGTTGATCTTGACACCAGTTCGATGACGCCGTAGGCGCGGGCGGTGCCGGCGTTGGCGACCTGGGCGAGGAACGCGCCCGCCGCACCCGGCCCTGGAGCGGCCGACGGCGGCTGCAGACGGTGGAGTGACCTCACGGCGTCCTCCCATGCCCTGCCACAGATAAGCAGCGGGAGTCGCCCCCCGCCACAGCGAGGTGTTCTCCCAGGACGACATCGACGTTATCGCAGATGATCGGTCACTATCTGCGATAAGTGTTCGCGATCATCTCTACCGCTGATTTCTGCACTCAGACTCCTCGAAGGCCAGTTTGGACCAGGGCGGGCGTCAAGCCGTCCGCGGCCGCGCCGGTCAGTCCTCGCCGAACACGGCCGACAGCCCGTCCAGCAAGATGTCGACGTTGCCGATCGCGGCAACCAGGCACTCGCGGGCCGCCCGTATCGGCCTGTCGGTAAGAGTGCTGCAATGAAGTACATTCCGGAGCCGTCGTCCCAGGTCACGCAGGGTTTGTGTGTCGAGCGGTCAGAGCTCGGTTTCGTCCGGGGGCAGCAAGGCAGGGTCCGTGGCCGCATTGGCGTACACGCTGTCATCAGGACTTTGACCTGCGACGATCACGGCGGGAAACCGGACAGAGTTAACGTTCTGTCCGGTCAGACCTCACGCTGAGCTACTTTGCCCTTGGTGACACCGACCCGAGCACCGGACCCTATCGGACGCCCCACCCGGATCGGAACGGCGAGTGGCGGTAAGCCACGCCCCGGCGCCTCGCTAACGCCACTGACCGTTCCATTGCTGCTCGACTCCCGATCACCTCGCAGACGGCCCAGAAGGCCGGGACGAAAAGGCCATTGTGCGCCGACCGATCGGCTACCGCCAGCTCTCGTCCTCTCGCGCGCCCGCGCGTAGATGCCTCCCGAAACTCCCGAAAACACCGCCGTGCCGCGCACTGCGGCATGTGTCTGGCCGTCGTCGACCGGCGCGGCACGGCGTCAAGCAGACTGTCACGCTCGGCGCTTGTGCAGCGGCCGGGGAGCGCCGCATCCTTGAGGAGTTCCCCGCGTCAGCAGGACCGCGGCCAAGGACCGTTGCCTGTGACGAGCAACGCTCTTTGGCCGGGGATCAGCACCTTTATTTGGCCTCCTCGTTACGGACAGTGACGCGGAAGTCTTCCCCCAAAGATGCCCTGCGCCGCCAAGCAGCTTTGCGGATGTCCGGGGTGATCAGTGTGGTTGCCGCAGCGTTCGCCTGAGCGTCTCAAAAGCAGTGGGGCGCGGCAGGTCTGACAGCGCGTCGCGGATCTGAAAGGCACATTCCTGCAGGCTGTGGACGCTCGTGTCGACGTCGACGTCATGCAGTTCGTGGGAGTGCACTTGGTGATACTGCAGGGCCGCCAGCCCAGGTTGCCGGTTGCCGCGCTCGATCTCGCGGCGCTCTAGCTCAGGCAGCGGGCAGCGCACCGCCACCAGCACCGTGCTTTCGGGCACGAGCACATCGAGAAGGTCTAGCAGCCGCCAGCGTCGACTGAGCGGGTAGTCGACGACAAGGTTGTCCCCGCCGCGGCCATGCCGGCGACGGCGCGGTGGAAGCCCTTCACGGTGCGGTCGATCTCGGCCTGCAGGTCCTCGTCGGCTATCTCGCGCTTGCACCGCATCGCGTGGAACGCATCCACCGGCATGTGGAACCACGTCCCGTCCAGGACATCGAGCAGTTCCCTGGCGATACTGGTCTTGCCGGAGCTGGACGTGCCGTTGAGCAAAACGACCGTGCCGACACCTGCGGTCTCAGGAATGAAGGTATGACCTGGGTCTTGCACGCTGGCCGTCACCTCGATCGCCATGACGTCCTTTCACTCAGCAGCTGCGCGATCCGTGATCAAAAGACTGAATATGCCGTCAATCTCGATCATCGTAGACGGAGCAAGAGCCATTGGGGCGGCCTCGGAGCACTGCGGCGATGCCACGACCGCGTGCCTCCCTGGCCTCCTGGGCGCTGGCGACCCGCTCCAGCATGAAGATCCGCTCCATTTGCGCGAACATCGCCAGCAACGCGATGGCCATCTCCGCGGCCGGACCCGGGACGCTGGTGTCCACCGGGATCAGGTCGCTGAGGGTGCGCAGGCCGATGCCCCGCTGGGGGAGCCGCCGGAATACGGCAGAAAGACACCGCGCCGGGCGGCTGACCGGACAGAAACCTGAACTCTGTCCGGTTTCCCACCGTGATCGTCACAGGTCAAAGTCCTGATGACAGCGTGTACGCCAATGCGGCCACGGCCCCTGCCTCGCTGCCCCCAGCCGAAACCGAGCTCTGACCGCCCGACGCACAAACCCTGCGTGACCTGGGACGACGGCCCCGGAATGTACTTCATTGCAGCACTCTTACCGACAGGCCGACATGGACGAGTAGCCAGCGAAGGCTGCTCTACCGCACGTGGCGGCCCGGGACGTCGGTAATGGTCTCCAACGCGGTCCGGGGCCGGCCTCGGGGACCAATAACCATGGTCGGCGCTCGGATTGATCACGGGCGGCTGGCATACCGGAGTGCGGTTGCCGCCGGGGTTCGACATGAAGGCGAGCGGGGCCGGACGAGGTCTGTGCCCGTTGCGATCTTCCAGGCGCCGTCAGCGGACGACGTCGAAAACCTGCTTCTGCAGGCCGTTGCTGTAGACCTCGTGCTCGATGAGCTTCAGCTTCTGGGTGTCCTTGTCGGTGGTGCTGAACAGCCTCTTGCCGGCGCCGAGCAGCAGCGGGAAGACGAGCAGGTGGTAGCGGTCGATGAGACCCGCGTCAGAGAGGCTGTGGTTCAGGGTGGCGCTGCCGTGGACGATGATCGGGCCGCCGTCGGTGTCCTTGAGGGCGGCGACCTCGTCCAGGGAGCGCAGGATGATGGTCTCGCCCCAGTTGGAGACGAGCTTGTCGTCGGTGAGGGTGGTCGAGACGACGTACTTCGGCATCGTCTTGTAGTGCGCGAACTCCGCCATGTCCGGCCAGACCGGGCTGAACGCCTTGTAGCTGACGCGGCCCATCAGGATCGCGGTGGACTCCTGCTGCTCCCGTTCCTTGATCTCGAATGCCTCGGGGACGAACTCGACGTCCTTGAAGGTCCAGCCGGAGTTGCGGTAGCCGGGTTCGCCGCCCGGGCCCTCCACGACGCCGTCGAGCGAGATGAAGGCCGTGCTGATCAGGGTGCGCATGGTGGTGCTCCTCAGTGTTCGGGATGTGCTCGGCAGTCACTGCAGGCGGGAGCGGAGCCCCGGAATGACGAGGGCGGCGACCGCGATGTGGGTGGCGATCAGCGTCACCCGCGTGGCCGCATCGGCCTCGGGAATCAGGAGGTCGGGCAGGAGCGACACCGCCAAGAGCGCGACGGCGGTCCGGGTGAACACCAGGGCGGGGTGGGCCGACCACCGCCGGAAAGCAGCCGCCAGCGCGACGCCCACGACCGAGAACACGAACGCTAGCTGCGTGAAGCCCAGCAGGGGAATCGGCTCGCTGGCGATCTTGAGCGACGCGCCGGCTGTGTGCGCCGCAGCGGCGACCACCGTCGCGGCGACAGCACCGCCCGCGGCGAATGCGAGGCCTGGCAGCCACAACGCGCGACGGCTGGTCATGGTCGGCGCGGCGTCCCGAGCGATCGAAGTGGATCCGGACACGTCAGTCTCCTTGTCGAGAGGCGGCTGCTTGCGCCCGGCCGCCCGGATTCGTCGTCCACGGCGGTGCCGGGACCATTCCAGCGTCGTACCGAAAGGAAAATTTGTCAAGACAAGGAAACTTGTCGGTATCCATCAGTCGCCCGCGCGGCCGCCTCCGCGTGATCTCTCACGGGGTCCCCGTAGCAAACGGCGGAAATCCAACGGATTTAGGTCTGGCCTGCGGTTTCTCACGTTCCGCGGTTCTTGCTGATGGGTGAGCTGGGGGCAGCCGAGCCGCAGTCGGGGTGTTGGTAAGAACCGTGACACCGGCCGCCAAATAGTTGATCTTGAGCGGTGATGACGCGACGGTGATCAGGCGTTTGCACTGGTGTCCCGTTAGGGGATCGCTCACCGGGCACCTTCGCCGGTGGCTGCAGACAGTGTTGCGCCCAAGGTCGGCCTGTCCCGTAAGACCCGCCCGATGAAGTGCCCGATGAACGGGGGCCAAACGCTACAGTGGCGCCCATGACCAGCCTCATGTCTGCAGCCATTCCAGCGGCATCGCCTCGTTGAGCGCGCAGAGCTCGGCGCGCATCTCCTGCTGCAGGTCCTCGATGAAGGCGCGCGGGTCCAGCGGCTTGCGCAACGCCTGGTAGTGCTCGGTGCGCCGGGCATCGAAGTCGACCGGCAGGTCCTCATCAGGGTTGCGGAACTCCATCGCCCCGACCACCCACACGCCCTTGCATTAGAGCTGGTCGCACAACGCCTCGAAGGTGCGGATCTCATACACCGTGCGCACCACCCGGCGGCGGCCGCGCCCGTCGACGCGGTAGGCCAGCTCCGTCCAGTCCCCCGACAGGCCCGAATGCGCCGGAACCGTCTCCCCTGCCGGGTAGTAGGTCAGGTCGGTGGCGGCGCGGTAGCGGTGCACCAGGGCCAAAGCCTCCAGCACCGGCCGGTGGGAGTTGTCGCAGCGAAACTCCAGCACCTCCAGCAGCCGAATCAGCCCCTTGCGGTAGTGGTTGGAGTAGGAGGCCCGGTAGGTGTGCTGCACCGTGCGCCGGTACGTCGACCCCGACGACTTGTACTCGGCCACCAGGTTGCGCAGGTTGTCCTCGCCGATGACCGGGAACACCACCTGGCGCACCGTGTCATCCGGCCGGGCGGAGGCGGCCTCGGCGACCCGGAACAGCATCCCCTCCTTGCCGTGCACCCGCTTGAACTCGGCCACCAGCTGCTTGGTCACCCGCCGATCCGCGCGGGCCTGAATCGCGTGCACCGTGCGCAGCAGCAGCGTGACCAGCGCGTCGGTGATCTCCCAGGTGCGGCAGGCCACCAGCGCCGCCAGCAGCGTCACGGTCAGCTCGTTGCTGTGATCACGCAGGTGCGAGGGCGACTCCACCGCGGCCCAGGCCCGCCAGGCGGCCAGTACCTTCGGCGCCACATCGGCGAACAGGCCCGTCGGCAGCCCTATCGCGCGCACCGCCTCCAGTCGGGAGATCTCGGTCAGCATCGACGACAGGCTCACATTCCCCGCCGAAGCCTTGATCAGCGCCAGCGCGCTCGGGTCGGCCTCCTCATCGTCTCCCTCGGCCAGCTGCACCAGTGCCAGCAGCCGCGCCCGCACCTCGGCCGGCAGCCTTCCCGCGATCTTCTCGGCGAGGATCTTCTCGGCCCGCTGCAGCCCCGAGCGCACGATCCGCTCCAGGCGGTCCGGGGTCGGCGGCTCGATCGACCGGACCCGCAGCTCGGCCAGTAGTTCGTCCCTGACCAGCTCGTAGCGGCGTTCCTTTTGCGCATACCCATCGGCCAGCCAGTCGATCAGCTTGTCCGCGTCGGTGACCGTGCACTGGCGAAACCCGTGGTGGGCGCGGATCTCTGCCCGGTGCCGCTCGATGGTGCGGCCGCTCCACTCGTAAAAGCCCAGCGAAGCGGCGTCGACCTTGAGCTGGCGGGCGACGAACTCCACCGCGTCGTCGTGCAGCTCGGCCCGGCCCCGGGGAAAGCGCCCGAACCGGCCGTAGAACTTCAGCAGCAGCGCGAACCCGAGCTGCGTGTCGCGGTGCTTGACCGCGACCAGGTCCTGCTCGGCACCGACCAGCGTCCAGTGCTCAACCAGGTCCCCAAGACTCAACGAGGAACGATTCACAGCCGCAGATCATTACGGCGGTCACAACCCCGGCGACACCCAAAAACCATGATCAACTATTTGGCGGCTGGTGTCACGGTTCTTACCAACACCCCTATTCCAAGCGCATGGCGCAGCGCCGTGACACTGGGCGCCCCTTCGACCCGGCCGTCCTCGTCCCGGTAGAGGCGGCAGGACACGCTCGTCACCGCGCCCGCGGCCGCAAACGGGTCGACGCCGTCGAGCAGGATGGTCGGCGAACCGGTCATCCCCCAGCGCGCCGCCTCGGCGTCCTCGGTGACCTCGACCGTCTCCACCCGCGCCGCACGCCCGTCGAGCGCCGTGGCGATCCGATCCTGCATGACCGGCAGATTCGGGCAGTCCGGTACCGACAGCACCGTGATCCGCATCCCGCTCTCCTCCCAGTCTGATGTCCTCACACCGACCGTAGACCTTCCAGTGCACTGGAAGGTCTAGGCGTAGCGTGGAGGTATGCGCATCGGAGAGCTGGCCACCTCGAGTGGGGTCACGGCCAAGACCATCCGCTTCTACGAGCAGGCCGGGCTGCTGCCGGAGCCGCCGCGCACCGCGGGCGGCTACCGCGACTACACGCCCGAGGCGATCCAGCGCCTCAGCTTCATCAGTGACGCCCAGGGCGCCGGGCTCAGCCTCGCCGAGATCCGCTCCATCCTGAAGCTCCGCGATGGCGGACAGGCTCCCTGCGGGCACGTCACCAAGCTGATCAGCGAACACCTCGCCGAGATCGACCGCCGCATGGCCGAGCTCGTCGCGACCCGCACGGCGCTGAGCGCACTGGCCCGGCGCGCGGCCGAAACGGACCCGGACACCTGCACCACGGACGACATCTGCCGCATCCTCACCCGCCGAACCTGACAGCGCAGGCCTCGACCGTCGCGTCTCACAAACGGCCGTTTACGAGAGCAGATACCCGGTCTCCTCTTCTCAGCAGGGGCATGAGTTGGGCCGATCGGCTCAACTGTCAACGGATGTGACAGTAAGCCCGGCTCACCGTTCCGCTCCTACTGGCAGGCCAACAAGGGAAGCCCCAGTTCGACGGCCAAGGCCCGTGCGAGCGTTGTCTTACCCGACCCGGGCAGCCCGTTGACCAGTACGGCGACCACGACCTGACCCTACTCTCGCCCTTGCTGAGCACCGAGCGTGGAAGCCCCGGCGATCAGTGCGGCGCTTCAGCGCACGGCCATGACCTGCGGAACGAGTGTCGACGGCTCCCCCAGCCATACCTGCTGATGGCCGTCGGCGGTGACGGTCAGCCCGAACTCCTCGTGCCCCGGCCGTCCCTGCTCGCTCCACCAACGGTGGGCGGCCTCGACCTCGTCCCACAGGCTGCGCGGCCCGCCCTGGTAGACCTGCGAGTGCGCGGGGTCGTCCTCGTCGAAGTACACCGCCGCCCAGGACCGGTCGCCCAGGCCGAACAGCCACATGGTCTGCACCCCTTGGGGGCTGCGCATGAAGGTGCGGGTGCAATCGGGCACCAGCAGGCTGATCGCGAAGTCGGAGGCGGCGTAGTCGGATTCGTCCACGATCTGCGCGGCAGGCAGGGCGGTGGTCGAGTGGCGGGTATCGGCGGGCCAGCCCTCGCCGGGGAGGTAGTCGTCGTACTCGGGCCACTGCAGGCGCTGGGAGCGCACATGCATGAACCGGGTGGCGCCGGTGAAGTGCCCGCTCGCGGTGCCGCCGTCGGCCACGACCAGGCGCACGATGGCGTTTTGCCCGCTGTAGCGGGTCCCCCACGGCATCACGAGCACCCCGCCGGGCCGGGTCTGCTCGATCCAGGCCCGGGGGACCTCGTGGACGCCTACCGTCACGAGGATCCGGTCGTAGGGCGCCCGCTGCGGCCAGCCGAGCAGACCGTCGCCAGTAACGACCTCGGGATGCCACCCGGCGGCGGCCAGGGCCTTGCGGGCGGTCTCGGCCACCGTCTCATCAACCTCGACGGAGACGACGTTGCGCTCGCCGAGCCGGGCCGACAGCAGCGCCGCGCACCACCCCGTTCCCGTGCCGATCTCCAGCACCCGCGCCCCGTTGACCACCGACAGATCGGCGAACATGGAGAACACCGCGCTGGGCATCGAGCTGGAGCTGGTGGCCAGCTCACCGGGAGCGGTGCCGGTGTGGCGGCCGTCGTCCCACTGCGTGACGATCGCCACGTCGGAGCTGGCCCAACGCTGCCATTCGGCAAAATCACCAGCCCGGGAGACGGTGATGTGCCCCTGATCGGTGGAGGGCCACATCACGTCAGGCAGGAACAGCTCGCGGGGGACCACCTCGAAAGCAGACACCCAGTCGGAGGTCAGCGCTCCGGACTCCAGCAACAGGCCGCGCAGCCCACGCAGCCCCGGCTCCATGCTCATTTCTTCGGGTTCGGCTTCTCGTGCTTCCCACCCGGCGCGGCGCCGTCCGACTGTGCCGGTGTCGGCTTGCCAGGACGGAGCTTTTCGTGCTCGGCCGGCTTGCCTTCGTGCTCTCCCATACGCGCCTTCCTTCCCTGCCGGGCCCCGGGACGCGGGGCAATCGCCGGTAAGCGTAACGTCGCGGCCGGTGACCGCGGGGAGACACTTCAGGTGCTCGTCCGGCGATGGGCCGGTGCCGGACGGCGGTTCGGGAAGGGCTGGATTGTTGCTCTGGTCGTAACTCGCGTTTCACGGGCCGTGAGGACATGTTGCTCTTCCACGGTGGCCTTGGCGGGGCATCGGTGCAGCTCAGGAGCTGTATCGGCGGAGTGAAGAGAGGGGATCGCCGAACCTCTCATTATGTAACTCTTTAACCACAAAGGGTGACCTGTCGCGGAGTGTGCGGAATCGGTTACGCGCTATGACCGGCCGATGTTGAGTGTGATCGAACAACACCGGACCCCTCCACCGGGTGCACTTCACGCTGCCCCGAGACAGGGCCGGGACCGTTCACCCCGGCTCGCCGCGGCCCCTCCACGCTGACCCCACCGTCAGCAACGATGCCGCGCGGGCCTTTCGCCTTATTTAGGGCGAAATGTTCATATTCAACGAAAGGAGATCGATGACCGACGACCCTCCGGATGGCGTCGAGCCCGCTGCGCCGCAGCCCGCACCGCCCCCGCCCGCCCCGTCCTCATGGATCGGGGAGATCGTGCACACGATCGCCCAGACGGTCGGAGGGTGCCTCGACAGCACCCCCCCGCACCGTCCGCCTGTGCGCCGTGATCGCGGTTGCCGCCGCGTCCCTGTCACTCCTGGCCTACTTCCGATGATCACTGTGGACAGTTCAGGCGTGATGCACAGATAACACCGAGGCCCCAGGCTAGGCCGCTTCCCGGCACCGGATGCCCGCTTTATCAAGATCGCGGGCACCCTGACACCAAAGGAGGAGGTTTGGCCTGGGGCCTTCGCGCGCCGACCACCCTTCCCCACCGGGCTCTCGCTCAACCCTCCTGAGACGGACGGGCCTGCGCATGAGCGCACAGCCTAAAACCCGCCCCGCCCGCCCCCGGTGCGGGCCACGCGCTCGGTCACCCGCTACGACGGGTTCGCCGCCGTGGACTCGAGCGACAATTCCCCCGTACGACCAGCGCGGACCAGATGTCAGGCGAGCCGGTCCATGCCGCGGCCGATATCCGGATCCTGCTCGTGGCGCGCCGCGAACGCCCACAGCTTCGCGTACTGGTCATCGGGTGCCATCACGAGAAACTTGCACAGGCCACAGGCGGCCATCCACTCGCCGTCGACGTCCGGATCGCAATCCGGGTCCTCACTAGGCCCGCCTCTCCGTCCGCGCAGCTGGGCTCCCACATGAGCGTGACCGTGTGCTCTTCCTCGTAGGTCACGACGGGATGAGGGTCTGAAGGAGTTCGTGGCATGGCAGCACCCTACGAAGCGACGCTCCCGCGCGCCCACCGACTGTCCTGACTCGGTAGAGCGAAGCGGGGATACGACGTTGTCGCCCATGGCGCGTACTGTGCCCGCCCATGAGAACGTTCCGATCCCAGCGGCTGGAGAAGCTGCTGGGCACGCAGATCACCGCCGAGTCCCTGACCTGGGAGCACCTCGTCAGGCTCAAGGACGCCAAGGTCCGGGAAGCGGCTGACCTGGACTACAAGCTCCTGTACGGGACCCAGACGGGCGACCGGCACAAGCCCGGCGGCGACGTCGCGGCGATGGCCAACACCCAGGGCGGGCTCATCATCATCGGCGCGAAGGAGGACAAGGACGCACAACTCACCGACCTGCCCGGCGTCCCCTTATCCGAAAAGGAGCACACCCGGCTGCTCAGCCTCATCGGCGACCACGTCCACCCCTACGCCGAGTTCGAGGTCATCCCCGTCCCCGACCCCGGCCGCGACGGCATCGGCTGCTACGTCATCGCCGTCCACCGCAGCCCCCGCTCCCCGCACGGCGTCCTGATCAACGAGGGCTACCGGTGGCCACGCCGGATCGGTCACACGACCACCAACATGTCCGAGTCGGAGATCGCCACCAGGTACCGGGCACGCTTCGCCCTTGCCCGCGATCAGCTCGGCCGCATCGACGAGATCGAGAAGGCCACGCGCAACCGGTACACCACCGGTCCGGGATCGTGGGTGGTGGTCTCCCTCGTGCCGGACCTGCCCGGCGACATGGTCGTCAACTGGGACACCTTCACCGACTTCAAGAACGGGTTCGGCGGCAAGGATCCGGTGCTGCTGTCGGACGACTGGAACTCCTGGGAGCGGATCGCCCCCGGCCCCCGCTGCCTGATCCTGGACACCGGCCTCCGCCCCGGGCTCAGCGAGCAGGCGGAGACACGCACTGCCCAGCTGCACACCGACGGCGCCGGCGGGATCGCCATGCACCAGGCCGACGCTTATGAACGGGCTCGCCTCGACGGGCGAGGAGACCGCCTGTCCTGCTGTCTCAGCGAGCGCTCCCTCATCATCGCCGTGCTGTCCGGCGTCCGCTTCCTCGCCCGCTACGCGCGTGACTACGCCTACGCCGGAGGGGACGCGCTGATCCGCGTGAGGGTCGGCGACGCCGAACCGGTGAACATGGAACTCGGCACGCTGGCGATCGGGACGATGACGCGGCTGGGGCAGTTCGCCCGGTCCGGGGCGACGGCGGAACGAGCCGCCCCGCTGGACGACCTCGCCGACGACACCCGCCACCTGGTGGCCACCGCCGCCTACCTCGTCGGAGACATCATGCGCTCCTTCGGCCACCCCGACGTCCTGCACATCACCACCGACGGCCAAGTCGCTCCGGAGCGGTGGGGCGAGTACGCGGGCCCGATCCGGTCCTGGGCCGAGACCGCGGGTATCGAGACGGTCTAACCCTTGACTACTGAGGTTGAACTCGTGACGTCGTCTCGCTGCTCGGACTGCTCTATGGTTGGCCGATCCCGGGCCGCCGCCCACCGCCGCAGCTCGGTGGCTTTGTGGACGTTGAGGATGCCCTAGGCAAGCACGATCGGGGTGCCGAGCTACTGGCGGGCTGCGGCTGGCAGGTCCCGGTGGTCGCGCCAGGAGAAGCTCCTGCACTCGTCGCGCTGACCGTCCCGAATCGACCGGGAGGCCGCAGCCCCCTACCCGGGGTCACGGCACGCGAGCGCACAAGGCTCACGTGCCGGGGTGTCGTCAAGGCTCCGCGTCAGGACGTGGAGAGGACGCAGAACTCGTGGCTCTCCGGGTCGGTCAGGCACGTCCACGGGACGTCGCCCTGGTCGAGGTCGAGGTCGGTGGCGCCGAGGGCCCGCAGCCGGGCCACCTCCGCCGCTCTGTCGTCACCGGGGTACGGCAGCAGGTCAAGATGGACGCGGTCTGGCACGGTCTTCACGCCGGGCGTGCGGAGGAACTCGAGATACGGGCCGACACCCTTGGCGGAGCGCAACACCGCATGATCGTCAGTTACCTCGTGCAGGCTCCAGTCCATTGCCTGGTCCCAGAACCGGGCCATGGCCCGCGGATCCGCACAGTCGACCACCACCCGGGCGATTGGCCCGGTGTCCTGGTAGATCTCCCGGGGCTCCAGCACGCAGAACTCGTTGCCCTCCGGGTCGGCGAGGATCGTCCACGGCACTTCGTCTTGGCCCACGTCGGCGGGCGTCGCACCGAGAGCCTTCAGGCGCGTGACCAGCTCCGCCTGATGGGTCGCAGAGGTGGTGGCGAGATCGAGGTGCACCCGGTTCTTCGTTGTCGTCTTGGGTTCCGGGACGGTGACAACGTCGACGCAGATGGAGACCGGGTCCGGCCAGACGAAGCCGCCGACGGGTCCAACATAGGTGGTCACGCCGGGTGTCCCGCCGGAAACACTCCAGCCGAGCGCCTCCGCCCAGAACCGGCCGACCGCCGAGGCGTCAAGAGCCTTTATGTTCACCTGAACAGGTCGCAGTGCCATGCCGGCGATCCTATGCACCTGCTCTGCAACGACATCCGCAGGTGCCGTCGCCGAACAGAGATCAACTCGCTCGCCGGCCGCAATGCTCATCTCGCCGGTTGAAGCGCTGAGCCCCCGCCAGGTGAAATGCCAAGTCACAGTCGGCCCCTGCGACGCCACGAGTTCAACCTCAGTAACCGCCGTCGAAGAAACGAGACGATCCGGAGCACCTCAGTGCCCAGCGGCGGCCAAGACGAAGATGACGGTGGCAGGTGATCGCGCGGCGTCGTAGCGTCCAGAACCGGTGTACGGCGTCAGCTATCGAGCGGGGAACCAGCGGTCCCTGACAGATGGTGCCGCTGGTTCCCCGCCGAATGGCTTCGTGTGTCACACCCGGCCGCCGGTGTCTCCCCGCGTGTGCGCGTAAGGGTGTCGCGAAGGTCGCGAAAGTCCGCGCTGTTCAAGCGGAGCCGTTCTTACGCCGGGCCTGCTCCGGCGGGGCCACCATCTTCCGGTCGCCAGGGCGGGAAGGCGCACACGTCTCAATCGTTTACGGGCTCGAGCCTCCAGCGCTGGGTGTCGGATCCATTCGCGCCGCGCAGCTTCACCTCACCTCGCGGGACCACCGGGGGCTCGGCGTTCCACAGCAGGTCCTCATTTGGCGCCTTGATGACGTAGAGGTCGTCGCCGGCCGTCTCGATGGACCAGGGAGTCGGCCGGTGGCCGGTGACCACCGGCTCCCCCTCCTCGGTGCGCCGTGCCACGGTGTAGGCGGACCCGCCGGTGTAGCTGAGGCCGACGTTCTCGATCGTGAAACCGTCCCCGCTTTGGGCGATCTTCCACAGCTCGAACGGGCCCGGGTTCTCCCGGGTGCTGGAGACGAAGACTGGCCTGCCTGGGTGGTAGGCCCGCAGCGAGCTGTGGGAGGCCACGTTGACGATCCGGTAGATGCCCGGCCTGGGAGCCGGGGCCTGGGCCTGGGTGCTGCTGGCGGTGGCCGAGGCGGCCAGGCCGCTGATCGCCCAGGAGCTGAGCAGCAGGACCGTGGCCACGGCCACTCTCGCGAGGCCGCGCATGCTGCGGCCTCGGTGTGTCTTCCCCACGTCACTCTCCTTTGTAATTGCTTGACTTCAAGGAGTGACATCGTTTCAGGGGGGAGAGTGGCCGCAACGGGCCTTTCGGGGCAGGTGGCCGATCGCCCACGGGGAGGCGCGTCTTGCTCCGAGGGGGGCACGGGCTCCGACCTTCGTTCCTGCGGCGTCGCGGAGTCGGCGGCGACAACAACCTATCGTTACAAACAGTAGTCAAATAATTACTATACGGAAAGGGTGGGGGCGGGCGCGCTCCCTCCCCTCGGGAGCCACTTCCCGGACCCGCGCCTCCGGAAGCCCTCCGCCTCGGGCGCATCCAGCCCCAAACCCCTCAAGGAAGTGATCATGTCCCGACCCATCACCAGGCTCCTGGCCGCGAGTGCCGTCGGCGCGCTGCTCGCCCTCGGCGCTCTGGCCCTGCCCGCCGCGGCCACCGCCGACCCGCCGGACGACCTGTTCGACCGCGGACCCAGCTCCGCCCAGATCGAGGCCGACGCCCGCACCCAGGGCATCGGCTGCCGCAGCGCCGACGGAGGCACCCAGGCCATCGGCACCACACGGGAGACCACCACCGCCAGCGGGATGCGCGTGCGCCAGCGCTGCGGCGCCGGCCTGTCCGGTGGCATCGACTGGATCGACGTCCAGGTCCTGGACTACGGCCGCCAGCGCTGACCGGCACAAGGCCAAGACCAGGCAGCCCCCACGGGGAGGCATCACGGTCCCAGCTCTGAACGCCCAGGGGAACATCCAGACAGGCAGGGCCTCGGCGGCGGCCTCCGATCGCGTACCGAGCACGCCGCAGCCGACGGCTGCGGCGTGCTCCACGTTTCGATACGTCATCGTCCCCAATGCGATTCTGATTCAGGGACTTCTGCTCACGTTCACCTTTACATGCGAAAACACATCAAACGGGAGAATCAGCGATGACGGTTATCGGAACGTGGAATGTGGAAAATCTATTCAAACCGGGAAACGGGTTCGGCCCGACCAGCCAAGCCGCCTACGACGCCAAGCTCAAGGGGCTCGTCGCGACGATCACCGCCGCGGGCGCCGACGTCCTGGCCCTGGAGGAGATCGGCGATCCCGACGCACTCGCCGAACTGGCCCATCACCTGGGAAACGGCTGGCAGCACGTCACCTCCGGCATCTTCGATGCCAGGCATCCCATCCGGGTGGGCTTCCTGCCCCGGCTCCCATTCGAAGTCCTCGCTGACCGCGCCACCTTCCCCGCGCAGCTGAGCCCGATCCAGGCCGGTGATGACGGCACAACCGCCCACCAGATGGGCCGCGGCGCCCTGGCCGTGCGTGTCACCGAACCCGACGGCCGCACCATCGACCTGATCGCCGCACACCTGAAGAGCAAGCTGCTGTCCTTCCCGCCTGAGCCGAACGGGCGGTCCCGGTTCCAGCCCCACGATGAGGGGGAGCGGGCTCGCGTGGCCGCCTACGCCCTCTACCGGCGGGCCGCCGAGGCCGTCACCGTGCGCGCCCTGGCCGACGAACTGCTCGACGGCCAGGGACCGGCACGCCAGATCGTGGTACTGGGCGACTTCAACGACGAGCCGGAGGCCGCCACCACCCAGATCCTGCTCGGCACCCCCGGCGCTGAGCAGCCCGACCAGGGCGACAAGGCCCGGTTGTGGAACCTGGCCCCTCGCATCCCGGACGGTGAGCGCTTCTCCCGGGTGTTCCAGCGCCGCCGCGAACTCATCGACCACCTGCTGGTCTCCCACGCCCTCCTCACGCGCGCCCAGGACGTCCACACGCTGCGCCCGCTCAACGGCGCCGGCCCGGACGACGAGTTGCCCTCGGTGACCGAGGTTCCCACCGCCCGCCGCGATGACCCGGCCTCCGACCACGCCATGGTCTTCACCCGGCTCAGCAGCTGACATCGTGAGCTCTGCGGGGTTGGTTTACGCGGAGCGGGACTCCTGCGTGATCGCTTGCTGGAAATGCCGTGGATGTGTTCTTTCGGCGGTGGGAGGTGGGGATCTGTTCCAGCGAGTGGTCCCGCCGGCCCCTGCTTGGCCGCAAAAGGCGAGCGATCGGCAGGGGAACACGGCCGGGTTGGCGCCGTACGGCACGGCGATCTCGAGGTTTGCAAAACACGGATCCGTCAGTTCTCGCCGGTCTAGGCCCATCGCTGGCGAGCGTTGCACGCCTGGGAAACGATGATCGGTATGACGGTCGATGACGCATCTGCGGCGCGGCGCCTGGCCGGGCAGGCACACCAGGTGGGGCGCGCGTCGGGGCGGCAACCCTGGCGCGAGGTACTGCAATGGATCACCGGAGGGCGGCTCGGCCGGCGCCGGGGCTGGCCGGTCGTGCCGGTGCTGGGCACGCCGTGGCAGGACACCGTCTCGCCCGAGCGGACCGGCTGGCGCTGCCGAGCCGCCTACCTCGAGGGCGAGTCGGTGTTCGCCGTCGACTATCGGATTTGCCGTCGCTGCCGTCTGGCCTGGGTCGAGCACCCGTACACGCCGCCGCCTTACCAGCGGTGCGGTCTGGCCCGTGCCGGACTGGCCGCGCTGCGCACCGAGAACCCGGGCTTGTCCTGGCACACCCTTGGCGGTCACTTCCGCGACTCTCGCCCGTTCTGGGCCGCCGTCGGCGCTGACGTGCCAGGCGGTTACCAGCAGCGTCGCCTGTGCGCCCACGTCGACGCAGGGTGAATGACCCGGTAGCGCCCGCGGTGTGTCCCTGTCGGTCGGCGTCGGGGCGTGCCGGTTGTCGTCGGCCTGCGTTTCTGGCTCCTGATAACCGTGAAACACGAAGCGGGGGTTCACCGCTGCAACGGCGAACCCCCGGGAGACCTTTGACACCCTGCCTGGTCAGGACAAGAGCGACATCAAAGGGTCCTGCCGAGGCAGGACAAGGCGGACAACACCGAACCGCATACGCGGTGTTCCCGCCATGACGTCATTGTGCTGGCCTGCACCAGGCGCTTCTGAAGAGCCCGAACACCTTCGAACGGGCCTGAACACCACCGGACACCTTTGAAGGCTGACGGACAGCCCAGGACAGATCCGAAAAGACAAAAGACGGCTTTATTGAAGGAAGGGATTTTTATTCATTTTGTCTGATTTTCTGGAAAGGCGGATTCGGCTCAAGCTGTGCGGCATCATGACTTACACGCGAGGCCAGACGAGGGCTGCAACCCCGGGCCGCGCTGTCTTTTCCCCCTGCCTGGTCAGGCATACGAGCCCATGAAAGGTGGTGCTGCGCGTGTACGCGCCGCCCTGCATCCGCATCCCCTGCGCCGAAGACTCCCCCGAGTGGCGGCTGATCCTCATCATCGTCCTGCTGTTCTTCGTGGTCACCGCCCACCTGCTCGGCATGGCCGTCGAGGTGATTGTGCTCATGGTCACCACCATGACCGGCACGGTGCTCCAGCTCACCAAGCCCGCAGCGCCCCTCCCAAAGGCCCTCTGATGGGGGCGGACTCCCCCACTGGCCCGCCCAC
Organism: Streptosporangium sp. NPDC051022; assembly: GCF_040683035.1. Classification (NCBI taxonomy): domain Bacteria; kingdom Bacillati; phylum Actinomycetota; class Actinomycetes; order Streptosporangiales; family Streptosporangiaceae; genus Streptosporangium; species Streptosporangium sp. NPDC051022. The sequence continues at coordinate 159,617 of NZ_JBFBCF010000021.1, forward strand.
GCCGCAGGTCACCATGGAAGATAGCTTCGCCATGGAACGGGCTGTGCTGAGCGACCTCCTGCGGCGGATGGTCAGTGCCAGCGGTCTGCAGATGAGCCAGATAGCCAACCAGGCGCGGATACCGGCAACCCGCCTGTCGGCCATGATGAGCGGACACCTGATCCCGCGCCAGGAGGTACTCGAAAGCCTCCTGGAGGCATGCGACGCCGTTCCTACCCTGCGGTTCGACATCCGCTACTCCTGGGAACGGCTGAGAGACCTTCAGCTGCGATCGGGACAGCATCTCGGGCCCGAGGATCCCGAGACCAGAAAATCAGGCTCTCCCACTCCGCAGGCGGGTGCCGCCCCCACAGAGGCTGCTTTCCAAGCGAAGGGCACCTTGCCCCCTCTGCGTGAGGACGCGCTCGGTTATGAACTGAAGCCCGATCCGCTGATAGCCACCACCAAGGAAGAACTCCTCGAATTGATGAGGGACTTCCACATCTGGGCTGGTGAGCCGTCCTATCGGGAAATCGCCATCAACGCCGGCCGGAGCGTGGGGGCCAGCACTTTGTGCGAGGCGCTCAACGTCAACAAACCCATCCGCCTGCCCTCGCTCAAAGTCGTCACGGCCTTCATCCACGGATGCGGAGGCAATGAAGCGGAACTGGTCCGCTGGACAACGGCCTGGCGCCGGATCCGCATGGCCAGAGGCCACGGCAACGCCCCCCCGTCTGCACACCGCCAGCCAGTTGCGCGCGGTCTGAAGACCCAGGAGCACAACCCACGGCGGGCAGACCACACCATGATCCGCCCGCCGCCCGATGATCCGGCCAAGGTGTGCGATCCAGGAACCATAGGCCGGTCCGAGGCATAGCCGGGCAAGCTATGCCTGGTGGCGGCCCGCCTGAGGCGACACCCTGCAGCACAAGAGCACTTTTCTGCAAACCCAAAAACGGCTCCTGACGGTTCGTGTCGGCAGGTGTCGTCCCGGGCTGGCTGGATCTCACAGAATGCGGATCGTGTGAAGTTTTGCTGACTTGCGCCCGATGCTGGCGGGCGTCGCCTGCTCGGGAAACGATGATCGGTATGACGGTCGATGACACCTCTGCGGCGCGGAGCCTTGCCGGGCAGGCACACCAGGTGGGCCCTCCGCTCCCGAAGGTGTCCCCAGCCGCAAAGACATCCCAGGGCTTTGGGTGTCAAGCGGCGGCTTCGTTGCGATGTGGCCAGGCGGTGGTCTCGTCGTAGAGGGTGCCGGTTTTGAGGCACCCGTGCAGGATGCCAACGAGCCGGTTGGCGACCTGGCGCAGTGCTGCTCGGTGCCCCACCTCGCGGGCGCGGAGCCGGTCGTAGCAGGCGCGCGCACCGGGTGAGACGGTCAAGGCGGTGAAGGCTTGGGAATCGAGGGCGTCGATGAGCCGGTCATTGTGCACATAGCGGGCGAGCACCACCTTCTTCTTACCGGATGCCCGGGTGATCGGGCTGGTGCCGGCGTAGTTCTTGCGTGCTTTGGCGCTGACGTAGCGGCCTTCGGCGTCGCCGAACTCTGCGAGCACCCGAGCGCCGAGAACCAGTCCCAGCCCCGGTTGTGACAGGAGGACCTCAGCGTCCGGGTGCTGACCAAAATGCTCCTCCACCTGCCCTTGCAAGGCCTTGATCTGCTGGTTCAGCACGGTCAGGACCGCCACCGCCGAACCCACGACAACGGCGTAGGCAGTGGTCACGGACACGGGCTGCCCCAGGTGCTCGGTGCGCAGTGCGGCCTGAATCGCGGCGGCCTTGTCGGCAACGCTCCGGCGGCGAGCTCGTTTGAGCACGGCGCTGATCTGGCCGATGGTCAGCTTGGCCGCCGACGCGGGATCCGGGGCCTTGGCCAGCAACTCCAACGTGTCGGCCGCGTCCAGATCCTCGAACGTCTCCAGGGCGGCGGGGAAATAGTCGCGCAAAGCGTGCCGTAGCCGTTGAACGTGGCGGGTCCGTTCCCAGATCAATGTTTTATGCGCCCGTGTCACCACCTTGATCGCCTCGGCTTCGGCGCTGTCGCCGGCGACCGGGCGCAGCTGGTGGGAGTCGGTGCGGACCATGTCGGCCAGCATGTGCGCATCGGCCGCGTCGCTCTTGGCGCCCGACACGCCAGCCGTTCCCGATAGCGGGCGGCCTGCAGCGGGTTGACCGCCAGCACCGTGTATCCAGCGGCCAGCAGCGCCTGCACCCACGGGCCGCGGTCGGTCTCGATCCCCACCACCACTTCGACATCGGTGGCGTCCGCCTCCTGACCAACCTGGGAAGCGATCATCGCGTGCAGCTTGGTCATCCCCGCCACTCCCTCGGGCAGACGGGCCTTGGCCAACCTGCGCCCCAAGGCGTCCATCAACTCGACGTCGTGATGCTGCTCGGCCCAGTCATCTCCCATGAACAGGCGCAACGCTTCCTCCCGTTTTCGATACCGCTCGATGCTCAGCAGCCTGCGGGAGAACCGTCAGCGAACTAATCAAGCAGTGCTCACACCCCCACGGGTGGGCACGACATCCCAGCGGCGATCAACTCTCCCGGCCGACCAGCGGGGGCACGATCTTTGGGCGGGACTCAAGGTCCGGTAGCTAGGAGTGCTCACCCGCTGGCGGCTGTCAGGCCCGAGTCTGCCGCGGTGGCGGACTCGTTAAGAGTGATTAGTAGACCGTGTCCACCAACCTCGCCCGCAACGGACCAAACCAAGGTCTTCAGCGATCTTCTAGGGCCTGCCCGGCGGGTCATGGCTACTCGCTAGGGTGTGCCGATGGAACGTGCAGCTGAGGTCTCCGAGAGCTTCGCCCAGTCCGCAGATCGGGACCAGGTGAATGACTACGACAGCTTCGCCGAGGCGTACTCGGTGGAGAACGAGGACAGCCTCGTGAACGCTTATTACGCGCGGCCCGCGATGTTGGCCCTCGCCGGAGACGTGGCCGGCCGTCGGATCCTGGACGCCGGTTGCGGCTCGGGCCCCCTGTCCGCTGCACTACGCGACCGCGGTGCCGTCGTCACCGGCGTCGACGCCAGCGCCGGGATGCTGGCGCTGGCCAGGCGGCGGCTCGGTGACGACGCGGACCTGCACGCGGTCGACTTGAGCGACCGTCTGCCGTTCAACGACGGTGCGTTCGACGACGTGGTCGCCTCGCTGGTGCTGCACTACCTGGAGGACTGGGGGCCGACGCTGGCCGAGTTGCGGCGCGTGCTCAGGCCCGGCGGCAGGCTGATCGCGTCAGTAGAACACCCTTTCTCGGCCTTCACGATCCAAGAGTCTCGGCCCGACTACTTTGCGACCACCAGCTATATCGTCGACTGGACGTTCAACGGGCAGTCCTTCCCAATGAAGTTCTGGCGCAGGCCGTTGCACGCGATGACCGATGCCTTCACCACCGCCGGCTTCCGTCTTTCCATCATCGGCGAGCCACAGCCCGATCCGGCCGCCCGTGAGCTGTTCCCCGACGACTTCCATGACTTTTCGACCAACACCTGCTTCCTGTTCTTCGTCGTCGAGGCGTAGTACTCGGGAAAAATCGGGCGGATAAGACGGAACCGCTGAGGCCCTGCTGGGGATCTCGTCTCGGACGGCGGCTGTTCGAGAAACGATCGATTCTCAGACAAGATCACCAATCCTGCTCCAGAGGATCCGAACCCGCCCGGGGAGTGTCGGAAAAACGTGTTGAAAAGTCAGAATGTTCAACAACGAGACGACGCTCCTTTTCCGTTGGCGCGATCGGACTGCTAAATCAGATCATCGGCGCTACGCCTGACGACAAGAGTGACTAGGTTCCGCAGGTGCCAGATAGATCGGAGAGCCAACGGCAAGCAATAGGCGAGGAAAATCGACCTCGGCCCCTGTTGAGTTGCACATGCGGTGTGCCTGGACCTGCCAGGATCGGCTCCGGATCACTCCGGGCGACGTGGGCGCCTTGTCCGGTGGTCAACCCGGTCGATGAGACCGCCGAAGGACACAAGGGCCTCGCCACCCCACACCAGGGATCTCGCCGATCACACCGTTGCTGTAGTTGTCGACCAACCTGCGCTGACCGGGCAGCGTATTGGGAGGAAGACGGCTATGTCGCATTCACGCCGCCAGAGTCTGGCCCGCCAGCGTGTCTCCTACACCGGCGAAACTCACAACCAGGCCCGCCATGCGCTGGGCCGCCTCCATCCGGCCGGCCCGCCTATCCCACACGCCTCGCTGGATCAGGCGGCGCTGGAAGCGGCTCTTTTTCTGCAGCTCGGTCGGATCGATCACTCGCCGTGGCCGACCGGGGCTCCCGCGTTCGGAGTCACCTCGCTCACCCCATACCGCGATGAGCTCGTGATACGCATCGCCAAGCCGTTTCTGCCCGACGTGATCGCGCACATCATGCCCACTTGCGCTGGAGACGACAGCGGGGAGATCTACGGAGTTGTCGGGTTGCGCGCCCATCCGGGCAACGACCACGTCATCTTGTACAGGCCCGGCGTCGACGGCCGTATCCGGATTCCGGTGCGCCCTGCTGACTGGGACAAGGCTGCTCTTGTTGGTCTGGGGTACTGGTGGGAGGACGTTCAGACGCCGTGGCTAACTCATCCGGTTGAGTGGCATCCGGCCGAGCGGGCATTCATCGACGCCTGGCCGCGACGGCTGGCCATCGGCGGTGACTTCTACCGCGATAGCGCGTTCATCTCCGCATTGTTGCGCCGTGTGCATCTCCTGCATGGAACCGACGTCGATTACTGGCAGATGTGGATCAACTCCCACCCGGGCGAGGGCTATGACGTGCACCTGTTGTGGGCCAACGGAGGCGAGCACACCGTCGTCGTCGACCGATTGCGCGATCCGCTGTTCGGATTGGACTTTGAGGACACGGCGCTGCACGATCAGCTGTGCGAGTGTGGTCCTGACGTACAGTGCTACATCAAGCTGATTCACCACGACGCAGAACGACGACACCGGCTGTTTCTGCGGCGAAGCACCGAGGCACGTCGCGGCATCGATGACTGCCATCCCAGTCTGCGCTCTTGGGAGGAACGCCAACGACAGCGCCGGGAACAGTTGTGCGCCACCTACGGATACTGATCATGCCTGCTTCAATCAGCCTGATCGGGAGCTCTACGCCAGGCACCCCCGTGCCGCATCACGGGGGTGCCGAGGCGGCCATAACGTCGCTCGATCTCCAACTGGATGGTCGTCTCGTAGGCCGTCAGAGCAGCGTTCACGGCCGAGTGACCTGACCGGTTCTGGGATCGGCGGCTACGGCCAGGGCGTAGATACCGCAGGCGGCAGGTCCAGGAGGGCGGCCACGCGCTGCGCGGTGTCGGGTCCGTCGGCCAGGACGGTGTCGATGCCCAGCATCCGGGCCGGGAGGAGGTTGGCCGCGGTGTCGTCCACGAACAGGCACTGGCCGGCCGCCAGGCCCATTCGCTCCAGCGTCGCCTCGTAGATCCTCGGGTCCGGTTTCGCGATGCCTTCGGCCTCGCTGATCACGTGGTGGTCGAACAGGTCCCACACGCCGGTCGCGGTGTAGGGATCGTAGGGATCGCGGCCGTAGGAGTTGGACAGCAACGCCACTATGAGACCGGCCTGGCGCGCCCGGCGGGCGAGCGCGACCATCGACGGCTCGGCGCACACTTGAGCGTGGGCGCGGCCCATGAGGTTGTCCGGGTCCACTCCCAGCAGCATGGCGGTGGCCGTGTTCCACTGTGCCTGGGTCATGCGGCCCAGTTCCAGCTCCGCGTACAGGGACCGGCCGACGGGATGGCCGTCCAGCGCGTTCGCCCAGGCGTCGACGGCCAAGCCCTGGCCAGCACACCAGGCATGGATGGATGCCCTCAAGGGGACTGTCATTACTCCGGCGAAGTCCAAGATCAGGCCCTGGTACGGCAACGCGCCTCCCCGCACGGTCCGGCTGCAGGTCTCCGAGGTGACCGTACCTGGCAGCTGGTGCCCGTTCTAGCGGCTGAGCGTTCTGGCTCCTGATAACCAACCCTCTTCTGTTTCAGGGGCGGCGCTGTCCACTCCGCAGCCCGTACAGCGCCAACGACAATCCCATCACCGCCACGGCGGCATCGACCGGTGGCCACACGGCCGGGGCCAGCCACACCAGCACCCCGGCCGCGACGCCCACGGCCAGGCAGGCCAGGGTGACGATCACATGCTGCGGCACGAAGACGCCGGGGCCGCGCTCGTGAGGCCGGCGGGGGCGGGGCGTGCGGGGTATGCGGTTCACCAGGGGTGTCCTTCCTGCGTGGGGGCTGGTGACAGCACACTCGCGCCGGGCGGTGCTCGGCTTCGAGACGATTCGGCGATAACGGATCAATCTATTCAGAGGGCCAGGCCACGGTTGCCGGTGTAGAGGTGAGTTCCGAACGATTCCGAATACTCCCGAGGGAGCCGATGGCCGCGATCGAACCGGACCGGATCCGCACCAGCCAGCAACTGGCGTTGCTGTTCGACCGCTATCCACGCGGGGTGCATGGGTTGGCCGCCGATGCCGGGCTGGCCTCGGCGACAGTCCAGGCGTTGATCACCGGCCGTACGGCGATCCCCCGGGTGAAAAACCCTGGAAAGGGTCGTGCAGGTGCTCGGCCAGCAGCCTGGGCCCTGGCGGGCGGCCAGGGCACGGCTGGTCACCGCCGCTCGCGCCGCCCGAGCCGACAAGGCGCCCGACCCCGCCTGGCCCGCTGCGGCGCCAGAGCCGCTGGGGCGGGCGATCGGCGAGCTGGATGAACGCGACGCGCTGGTCTTGGAGGTGCACCAGGCCTTCGCCGCGGCGGGCGGTGCGGCGGAACCTGTAGCGGTGCTGCCGCCGTACCTGCTGCGGGAGGGGTTCGATGACCGGCTGCGGGCGGCGGTGGCCGATGCGGCTGGCGGTAGCCGACTGGTGATGGTGATTGGGGGCTCCTCCACAGGCAAGACGCGGGCCTGCTGGGAGGCCATCCGCGCAGTCATGCCCGGCTGGCGTATCTGGCACCCGTTGACGCCGGAGCGGCCGATGGCCGTCGTGGAGGCCCTGCGCGGCACCGCTCTGGCCCCGCGGACGGTGATCTGGCTGAATGAGGCCCAGTTCTACCTGCAGGCGCCTCAGGCCGGCGGAAGCGTCGCCACCGAACTGCAAGCCCTGCTGTCCAATGCCTCCCGGGGCTCGGTCCTGGTGCTGGGATCGATGTGGCCGGACTACTGGCGCCTGCTGACCGCAACCTCCGCCGACCCCGCCAGCCGCGATCCGCACCGAGCGGCCCGGGCACTGCTCGGCCGCGCCGAGGAGATCACCTGCCCACACCGCTTCACCGACCGACATCTGGCGGACCTGACCGGGATGGTCGACGCCGATTCCCGGTTGCGGGTCGCCGTCCGGCGGGCGCTGGGCGGGCAGATCACTCAGGAACTGGCCGGGGCGCCGGAACTGCTACGCCGCTACCGGCACGCCGATCCGGCCGAGCAGGCGGTGCTGTGGGCCGCGATCGATGCCCGCCGGCTGGGGCACAGCCTCTATCTGAGCGAACCGTTCCTGCAGCACGCAGCCCCCGGATACTTGGATGATCACACCTGGGACCAGATCGGCGGGCAGGAGGACTGGTTCACCACCGCGCTGGACCGGCTGACGGCCAGGCATCGGCGCCTGCCCGGCCCGCTGATCGAACACCGGGTCCGCCCGGGCGAGCCGCCTTCTGCACAGCTGTTGTACCGGCTGGCCGACTACCTCGAGCAACACGGCCGCGACGAACGCGGTCTGCTGTGCCCGCCGACAACCTTCTGGGAGGCGGCCGCCCGCCACGCCCATACGTCGACAGACCTGACCGTCCTGGCCGATGAGGCATACGTGCGAGGCCGCTACCGGCATGCCCACCACCTCGCCCAACGCGCCGCCGACGCCGGTGACCCCCACGCGCTGAGGGTGCTGGCCAACATGCGGGAGCAGATGGAGGATCAAGACGGTGCCGAGCGCATGTATCGGCAGGCCGCTGACGCCGGTGATCGCGGCGCGATGGAGTGGCTGGCCAAGATGCTGGAGGAGGCCGGGGATCGAGACGGCGCTGAGCGCTTCGCCCAACGTGCCGCCGACGCCGGTAACACCAACGCGCTGTGGTGGCTGGCCGACATGCGGGAGCAGATGGAGGAGCGAGATGGTGCCGAGCGCATGTATCGGCAGGCCGCTAACGCCGGTGACTGCGGCGCGATGAGATGGCTGGCCAAGATGCTGGAGGAGGCCGGGGATCGAGACGGCGCTGAGCGCTTCGCCCAACGTGCCGCCGACGCCGGTGACACCAACGTGCTGTGTGAGCTGGCCGAGATGCGGAAGGGGACGGTGGCCTGGAGGAGCGCCGAACGTCTGTATCGGCAGGCCGCCGACGCCGATGACTTCGACGCGCTGTGGGAGCCGGCCGAGATGCGGGAGGAGGCGGAGGATTGGGAAAGGACCGAGCGCCTCATCCAACGGGCCGCCGACGCCGGTAACCCCGGCGTGATGAGGAAGCTGGTCGAGCTGCGGGAGGCGGTCGGGGATCGGGAGGGCGCTGAGCGCTTCGCCCAACGGGCCGCCGACGCCGGTGACCCCTACGTGATGGGGAAGCTGGCCATGATGAGGGAGAAGGCCGGGGATCGGGAGAGCGCCGAGCGCCTCGCCCAACGGGCCGCCGACGCCGGTGACACTAACGTGCTGTGGGAGCTGACCGATACGCGGGAGCGGGCGGGGGATCAGGAGGGTGCCGAGCGTCTGTATCGGCTGGCCGCCGACACCGGTCACGTCTACGCACTGTGGATACTGGCCCAGGCGCGGGAGGGGGATCGGGAGGATGCCGAGCGTCTGTATCGGCTGGCCGCCGACACCGGCTACCCCTTCGTGCTAAGGGGGCTGGCCGAGATGAGGGAGCGGGCGGGAGATCGAGAGGAAGCTGAGCGCCTCGCGCAACGGGCCGTCGATGCCGGTGACCCCGATGCGCTGCGGACACTGGCCTGGCTACGGAAGAAGGCGGGAGATCAGGACGGCGCCAAGCGGCTTGTCCGTTTCGGCTTGACTGCCGAAGGAGAGATCGAGGCACCCTGGAGCCAGTAACCCAGGACGGTCGCGCGGAAACGTCTGCCTTGGCGGACACTTTCGCGACCCTCGCCTGTTCTGGGTCGCCGTTGGCGCCGAGGTGGTCGGCGGTTACCAGCAGCGCTCCCTGTGCGTTCACGTCGACGCCGGGTGAGTGCTCCGGCGGTGCCCGCAGGTGCGGTCTCCGTCGGTCGGCGCCGGGGCGTGCCGGTTGTCGTCGGTCCGGGGTTCTGGCTCCTGATAATGAACCTTCTCAGGAGTCAGACCGGGCTAGAATCGATCTTGCGTTTCCCCGTTCCGTCCCGCCCGGAAGGACCCCGGTGACTGTCCTCGACCCTTCACCCGGCACCCTCGCCCCGAGCTCGGTTCTCCTGCCCGCCGTGGCGGGCGATGTCGCCGAGGCGGCGGCCGCGGTGGTCATGGTGCACACCGCCGTCGACCCACCCTGAGCCCGCAAGCGCGTGCCGCCGTCGAGGCTGGCGTCCCCACATCCACCCGCCGCGCCTACGCCACTGACTGGGCGGCGTTCACCGTCTGGTGCGCGAGCGTGGGCCGGGTGGCGCTGCCGGCGACCGCGCAGACCGTCACCGAGTACGCCAGCCACCTGACCATCACCTCGTCGGCCAAGACCGGCCGCCCGCTGGCGCCCTCCAGCATCGAGCGGGCCCTGACCGCGATCCGCTCGATGCACAAGGCCGCCGACCTCACCGCGCCGGAGACCTCCGGAGCCCGCAAGGTGCTGGCCGGTCGCCGCGAGGAGCTCGCCCTGGCCCACGATCCGGCCGCGAAGGTGCGCAAGGCCACCCCGGCGCTCCCGGCCGAGATCCGCCGAATGCTCGCTCCGCTGGATCGGGCGAGTCTGGCCGGGATGCGCGACGCGGTCTTGGTGCTGCTCGGCTACGCTACCGCCGCCCGCTCCTCGGAGCTGGCCGCGCTCAACATCGGTGACGTCGCCGAGACCGCCGAGGGGCTGGTGGCCACCGTCTACCGGCGAAAGATCAAAAAGCACACCGAGACCGCCGTGCCCTACGGGTCCAACCCGGCGACCTGCCCGGTGCGCGCCACCCGCGCCCTGGTGGCCGCGCTCGCCGACCGGGGCCGCGCGGCGGGGCCGCTACTGGTGCGCATCGACCGGCACGGCCGCCTGGCCCCGCCCCTGACCCGGCGCGGCAAAACGATCGGCGACATGGACGGCCGGATGACCGCCGAGGCCGTCGCCGACGTCGTCACCCGCCTGGCCGCGGCCGCCAAGCTGTCCGGCGACTGGAGTGGCCACTCGTTGCGGCGCGGGTTCGCCACCGCCGCCCGCCGCCAGGGCCACGCCCTGGAGCGCATCGGCCGCCACGGTGGATGGGCCGATGGCTCCCGTGCTCTTCTGGGGTATCTGGAAGATGCCGATCAATGGACTGAGAACCCGGTGGTGGGGCTGTAGATGGACGACGAGCCGGACGTGTACGCGGCGCTGGCCACGATCGCCGCGGCGGCGCGTTCCGCCTACGCCGACGGCTCGAACCTGCGGGTCCGGTCGTCGGGCATCGTCCATGAGGTGGCCATGACGCGGTGGTTTGCTGACGAGCGGATGCCTGGCCCCGCATGTCAAGTGGGCGTTAGCGGGTGGGATCCGGGTGCGGCCCACCCGGACCGCGGACCGGTGACGTGCCGCCGGTGCCTGAAGCTCACCGGGTACGAGCCGCTCGGCGAGCAGCTGGAGCTGTTCCCCACCGCGGAGCAGGACGCGGCCGCCGATGGCGAGGACGGTCCGGCGGACGCCACGGCCTGACCCAGGGGAGAGTTTCGCGAGGCACTCGCGCGCACACGCGCGTGAGAACTCGGCGGTGGGTTTCACCAGTTTCGCCAGGGTCTCTACATGCGCACGCGATGCCCGTCGACCGCGTCGCTGCCCGGCGGTTCTGCGGCGGACTTTCGCGACTTTCGCGACACCCCTACGCGCCCGCGCGAGGAGACACGGCCGGTGACTGGGGCTGCTCGCCTTGGCCGGGCCGGAGAGCGTAGCCGTCGCTTGCCCGCCCGCAAGTCCCCCACGGCCACCGACCCGGGCGGGCACCGCAAGCCCGCGGGCGGCGCTGACGGCTTGCTCTGGCCCCGGGCCGGGGCGAGCGAGGGAACGCGGCAGAACGGGTGCGGCTACCGGCGGGCCGGTTCGGGAAGGGTGAGCAGACCTTCGTCGAAGGCGAGCTGGAACAGCGCGCCCAGGCGCACCATCACCGACTCCCCGCCCAGCGGTGTGGCCGGTGTGCCGCTCGCCTCGGCGTCGACGGCCGCATCCAGTAGTTGGGGTGCCGGTAAGAAACGTGTCATGAGCCCCAAACGGCGTTGATCTTGCTGTGGCTTGCCTGGTCAATGCTGGGTGGCCATGAAACACCCCCGATGCACATCGACGAGCTGGTCGAGCACTGGACGATCCTGGACGAATGCGCGAGGAGCGGATTGAACCGCCGACGTCTGGACGGATCTCCAGGATCGTGGCCTCGGCCCTGCACAACGCGGAGGTCACCTGGTTGGTGCGGGCTCATTTCTGGCCGGGGTCGTCCACCACCTTGGCCTCCAAGAGGGCCGTCAGGGTAAGCGGCGTGCTGGCCTTGATGACGTAGTTAGGGCCGTCGGTGTAGTCCGTCATCCGGTCCTGCACGGTTACTCCGTATGTGCCGAGAAAGCGGAAATCGACGGGATCCAGGATGAGGTCGTAGCGGGTCCATCCGCCGGTGTAGCTGAACGCGACCCCGTGCCTGCCGTCGGCGTCCACGGCGTCCTGGTTGACGGTCACCCCAGGGATGGTGGCGAGACCGCGGAACAGCGCCGCCCGCACCTCCGGCGGTAGCGCCTGGGTGCCCATGATCTGGTAGACGGCCTGGAAGAGCCGCTCATCCATCGATGGCGGCGAATCGGTTTCCGTCCACGTGATGTGCATGTCCGCCAGTTTCTGGCGGATCTTCGCGAGTAGTCCTTCCGGAGTGACCGGTTGGCGGGCCAGTTCGTCCGCGCTCAGTCCTGGGTGGTTGCCCTGTACCAGCAGCTTGCCGTTGGGGAACAGAGACGCCGTCTGCAGGCCGTCCACGCTGTTCCACTCCTCCCTTACCTCGCGTCTGGACAGGTCGACGCCATAGCCGCCGTCCGCGGACCGCGGGGCCTGGAGCTGCTTGATGTACAGCCACTGGCCGGGGTTCGGCACCTGTCCGCGGTCGTCGTAGGCGGCCTGAGCGGCCCGCTCGCCCAGTTCCCGCACGCTCGCCACCGGAACCACGGACGGATGGTCGTTCGCCACCACCACACCGGCACCGATCGCCACGGCCAGCGCGCCCGCGAGCACTAGCCGTCGGCCGAGCCGCGGCCCGCGCCGAGGTTCACGGTGAGGCTCGTGCTCACGCGCCGCGGCCAGAAGCCGGGCCCGGGCGGTGCTCTCCGCCTGTGCCGTCATTGGCGGGGTGTCCCGCCGGAAGTCCTTGATCGTGCTCATCACAGCTCCTCGTCTCTCAACACGGCCCGTGCCTTCTTCCTGGCCCGGTGCAGCCGCGACCGCACGGTCCCCAGTGGGATGCCGAGCGCCTGGGCCACCTCCTCGTAGCTGAGGCCCTCCCACGCCACCAGCAGCAGCACGTCGCGGTCGCCGCGCGACAGCGACGCCAGCGCCCCCGCCAGCTCGCGCTCCTTGTCCCGCGCGGCGACCCGCCGCACCACGGCGTCGGCGATCGGTTCGGGCAAGGGATCCACGCCGGTACGCGCCAGTGCTCGCAGCATCCGCTCCTCCTGTCGCCTGTGTCTGGCGACGAGCGTCGTGGCGATGCCGTACAGCCAGGGGCGTGCCAGCGGAAACGACATGTCGTACGAGCCACGCCGCCGGAACGCGGCCAGGAATGTCTCGGCCACGATGTCGTCGGCGGCCTGCGTGCCGATGCGCCGAGCGGCGTACAGGTGGATCTGCCGTGCGTACCGGTCGAACAGCGTGGCGAACTGCTCCGGCTCGCCGACGGATCGCCTGATCAGCTCGGCGTCGTCGATCTCGGCCGTCTCAACGGTCAACGGCCCTCCTTAAGGTCGGTCGGTCACCCTGCTGTCTCCCGCACCCCACGGCAAGGTTCTCGACCCCGGCGGAAGAGTGACGGACGTCACAGGCGCGACCCCGGTCGAGCAACTTCACAGGTCTGGCTACGTCGCGTCGAAGCCGCTCCAGCCGGTGTTCCCCAGGTGATCCACCGTGGGAGCGGTGTCGAGACGGATGCCATCATGCGGAGGCAGACCCACGCCATCGCGGGTGGGCTCGATCAGTCGATCGTGGCGCGGCTGACGCCGAGTCGGCCGGCGATCTGCTGGACGGTGTAGCGGCGCTTGCCGTCATCGCCCTTCATCTCGTACAACGCGCGAGCCGTCTCCACGCCGTGGGCGTCCAGGGCCGGTGGGCGCCCGCCGACGCGGCCGCACACTCGGGCTGAGGCGAGCCCTTCAAGGGTGCCCTCGCCGATGAACTCCCGGAGGAACTCGTCGAAGGCACCGAACATGTGGAACTGCAGGCGCCCGGACGGTGTGGAGGTGTCGATGCCCTGCTTGAGCACCAGGAGGTCGACCTCGCGCTCGCGAAGCTGCGCCGCCAAATCCAGCAGGTGGGCGCAGTGAGCGGGCGGCGCGCGACAGGCGGGTGATGACGAAGGTGTCGCCGGGCCGGAGGTCAACGTCTCGCTGGAGAAGGTCAAGGCCTTCAAGGTCCACGCGATCGCGGTGGCCGCCGAGGTCGGCGCCGCGCTCTGCACGGTCACACCGCTGCGGCTCGACCAGGCGCGAAGCGTCGTGGCCACCGCGACCGCGATGGCCGGAGCCATGTGGCAGATGGCCGCTCCCGGCACCCATCTGCGCGCCTTTTACGAGACCGAACCCGAACTCGCCCATGCCGTCGTCGAGGTCGAGCCTCGCCTGGCCGACATCGTCACCGCGCTGCTCACCGGCTACGCCATCCGCGCGACCCGACCCGATTGAGGACCTTCCTGGGTACCGCCGGGTCCGGAGGCCGGAAGCCGGCGGGTTCGTGTGACCGCTACCAGCCGCCGCGGTGGAGCTGGCCGCGTACGGCGCCGCCGGGGAACTCGGCGGTGTGCAGGTTGGCGCAGGGAGCACCTGGCTGGCGACCCGATCAGCGCCGTGCCGATCAGCGCCGGTGGCCCCACCGCACAACGCGGTGGGGCCGGTCAAACAGGCCAGTAGCAGTCAGCCCTCGCACCGGCGGGCGGAGGACGCCCCATTCTCCGGGCCGCTCCGTGGCCGCCGCGCCGGCGTCCGGTGCTCAGCTCAGGCGGTGGGGATGATGCCGAGCTGCTGCAGGACCTTCACACCGTCGTCGAGCCCGAGTTCCTCGACGATGAGACCGTCTTGGACCTTGAGCACCGACGTGCCGGTGAAGCGGAGCGTCTTGCCGGACGCCGCCGGGGCGGAGCCGATGGGAAGGTCGTCGAAGACGACCGGCCCGGTGTGCGTGCCGCCACCCTCCCACTGGCCGACGACGTAGTCGCCTTCGGCGATCAGGTCCGCGGTTCCCCAGAAGTTGAGGTCAGGGAACGCGGTGCGGAAATTGGTGGCGAACTCGCGCACCGCGTCGCGCCCGCGCATCGGCTGGTGCAGCGAGTACTCGAAGCGGATGTCGGGGTGGGCGAGCTCGTCGATGACCTCGGGGTTCCACGGGTTGCCCCAGAATTCGGTGAACCACCGCCCGACGATGGCCTTGTTCTTTTCAACCGACATGTACATGTCCTTTTCTGTGAATGTGTCGCCGCCTTTTCGCCGGCAGCGACACTGAGAAGACGCCGGGGAATGTCATTTCGTGAGACGCCCTGCCGGACAATGTCGGACTCGCTTATCTCGTTGTCCTTGACGCCCGCTGAGCGAGGTTCGGGAATCCCCTCCGGGCGCGTCTCATGGGTCACGTCGGCGGGGTGCAGGCCGAGGGCCCGGTACACGGCCTCCGTCGCCGTGCCGCGCCGGACGATCACCTGGTCGATACCCGCCTCGCGGGCGTTGCGCAGCAGCTCGGCCTTGAGCGCCCGCTCCACCCACGGCGCGTGGCCCGGCTCCATCCAGGTCACGACGTCGCGCGGGACCTCGCCGGTCGGGTCGACGATCGAGATGCCGGCGGGCTCGTAGCCGCTGAACGCCACGACGACGAGGTTCTCGCCGCGGATCGTGAAGGGCATCACGTCGATGCCGCCGCAGAGCGTGGCGGATCGGAGGAGGTCGCCCACCGCCATGCCGATCTGGACCGAGCGGGCGTCGGGAAACGGTAGGTGGTCACGGCCGCGCGGTGCGTCTCGATCTAGTGGCCGCCGGCGTCGAAGCCGGTCAGGTCGTAGGTCGTGTCCAGGTCACTGGTCATGCGCAAGGTCTCCCGCGCGCCCGGCCGTTGCGGCGGTGCCCGCGGCCGCCGGGCGCGGGGCGGCCGCGGGCATGCTGAGCTGACCGATGTCAGCCGCACCGGGCGAGCGCCGCCCGGCACGTGGAAGACGCCCGGCCGGACGCGAACGTGAGATGGCGTCCGGCTTAAGAACCCGGCGGGGTGGAGGAGGGGCACGGCCCCCAGATTCCGGAGCTGCCCCGGCGGTGCGAGCCGAGCAGATGGGTGTCGACGATGCCGATCGCCTCCATGAGCGCGTACATGGTGGTCGGGCCGACGAAGGCGAATCCGCGTCGGCGCAGCTCTTTCGACAGCGCGATCGACTCGGCGGACTTCGTGGGGATCTCCGCGAAGGTCCGGGGGCGGGGCGTGCTCTCGGGCCGGAAGGACCACACCAGCTCGGCCAAGCCCGTCTCCTCGCGCAGCGCGATGGTGGCGCGGGCGTTGGTGATGGTCGCCTGGATCTTCCGCCGGTTGCGCACGATGCCGGCGTCGGCCATCAGCCGCTCGACATCGGTCTCGGTGTAGGCGGCGATCGCGTCCGGGAGGAAGCCGTCGAACGCCGTGCGGAAGGCGGGCCGCTTGCGGAGGATCGTCGCCCAGGACAGGCCCGCCTGGAACCCTTCGAGGCTGACGCGCTCGAAGACGCCGCGTTCGTCCGTGACCGGCATGCCCCACTCGGTGTCGTAGTAGTCGCGCAGCAGAGGGGCGGCGGCCGCCCACGCGGGCCGGGCGAGTCCGTCGTCTCCGACGACGACGCCGGGGTCGGTGTCAGTGCCGCTCGTGTCGTTCGTCATGCGATCACCCGTCGAGCCCGGTCGTGCGCATCGTGATGTTGATCCGGCCCCTGCTGAGCCCGCATCCCTCGGGGGCGGTATCCGCGTGCACCTTGGTGACACCGTGGTAGGCCAGCCGGGCCGGTCCTCCGAAGACGAACAGGTCGCCCGAGGCGAGCAGCAGGTCGGTGTACGGCCGACCCCGGCTTTCTGCGTTACCGAAGCGGAAGGTGCAACTGTCGCCGATGGACAGCGACACGACCGGGGCGCGGGAGATCTCGTCCTTGTCCTGGTGCATGCCCAGGCGGGCGGTGACGTCGTAGAAGTTCACCAGCGCGGTGTCCGGCGTGTAGGAACGGGCCACGGCCTCGTCGTGGCCGGTCGCGCGGAGGGCGTCCCGTCCCAGACGGATCATCCAGTCGGGGAAGGGCAGGACGCGGGCGCCGTTCACGTCGGTGGCCTCCCGGGTGTAGGCGTACGGCTGCCAGTGCCAGCCCAGGCAGACGGTGCGCACCGACATCTCGTGCCCACGAACCTTCGCGGCGCGGATCGGGACCGGACCGCGTGCCCAGGCGCGGAACTGGCCGACGATCCACCTCTGCTGGTCCAGCGTCAGCCACGAGCGGATCAGCGTGGCCCCCCGGGCGATCTCGCCACCGTCGCGTTCGGGGAACTCCGGGGTGAACAGCGCGTTCATCGCCGGACCTCCGGGCGGGTGAGGCGCACGAGGCGATCGTGCGCGACGAGCCAGGAGGTGCCGTCCGCGTCCGCCCCGGCCAAGCCGTCCAGGTCGGCCAGTCCGACGAGGGCCAGCGCGCCCGGGTCGCCGATTCCCGCGGTCGCGAGGGTACGTGCGGGGCTCCACGGCGTCGACCACAGCAGCCGCCGGGTCATCTGGGCCCAGCCGGTCACCGGCCCGGCCATCACCCACAGGTCGGGGCCGGCGGCGGCAAACCGGGTCGCCTGCCGTAGCCAGGAGGCCCCGGTCTCGGGCCAGGTGATCGTGGCGACGGTGGCACCGCCCACGCGGTCCCAGGCGGAGGCGATCAGGCGGGCGCTCGCGCGGGCCCCGACGGTACGGCCCGAGCCGATCGCGAGGGTGCGGGCGCCTCGGGCGCGTGCCAGGGCGACGAGCGCCGCGACCTCGGCGTCCGTGGCCGCCGGGTCCGCCGGGCCCATATCATCGCTCGCCGCTGTCCTCAGCAGGGGGCTGGTCAGGGGTTGCATCACTCGATGTCCTCCAGATCTGGTAGCGGTCGCGGCAGCAGGCTCCGCAGGGGCGGAACCCGGCCGCGATCGCCGTGGCCTCGTCGGCGAAGAAGACCCGGTGCTTCACGTAGCAGCCGCGCGCGATGGCGCGCAGCGCGGCGGGGCAGTCGAGGCGTCCGTAGATCTTCGAGCCGCGATGGCCGCCCCACAGCCCTTTGGTCTCAGACCGGTAGAGGCGGCCGTCGGCGTCCATGAGCAGGTAGGTCTTCATGCGGCGTCGTGGAAGACGAGCGCCAGGGTGTGCCGCTCGCCCGACCTGATGGCCGAGACGCCGTGCCGTACCGGTGCGGCCGACCAGCCCCGCGCGGACCTGACCGGCCGGTCGCGGGTGGTGAAGAGGTAGCCGTGGCCGTGCGGCAGGAGCGTGGCGGTGCCTCTGGATTGGGCGCGCGGGCGCTGCTCCAGCAGCAGGAACTCGCCGCCGGTGTGATCCACGCCCGGCTCGTTGAGGTTGATCACGACCTGCAGCGGGAACACCAGGTCGCCGTACAGGTCGCGATGCAGAGCGTTCCAATCCTTCGTGCCGTAGCGGAGCAGGATCGCCGTGGACTTCGTCTGGCCGGCCTCGTGGCACATCTCCAGCCACTCGTCGAGGGTGTCGGGCCACGGGGCCGGCCGGCCGAGCCTGGTCCACCAGTCACGGGCGATAGGGAGCAGTCGCGGGTACAGCGCCTGCTTGAGCCGCTCGATCGGCTCCGGGTAGGGGGCCTTGAAGTAGCGGTACTCGCCCTCACCGAAGCGGTGCCGGCCCATGTTGACGGTGCTGCGGAACAGGTCGTCCTTCTCGTACAGCTCCCTGATCTCGACGGTCTCCTCCAGGGTCAGCAGGCGCGGCAGGAGGGCTCCGCCGTACTCGTCGATCTCGGCGGTGATCGCCAGCCAGTCGCCGGATTCGACGCGGTCGCGCCACTGGTTCCGGCTCATGCGGCGGACTCCATGTCGAGCAGCAGGGTCTTGGCTTCGAGACCGCCGACGTAACCGCCGAGCGTGCCGTCGGTGCGCAGCACGCGGTGGCAAGGGACGACGATCGGCAGCGGGTTGGTGGCGCAGGCGGTACCGACGGCCCGGACGGCCTTGGGGCTGCCGACGAGTTCGGCCATGTCCCGGTAGCTGCGGGTCTGGCCGTACCCGATCTCGGGCAGATGCGTCTGCACGAGCCGGCGGAAGCCGGTCGACAGGGAGAGGTCCAGCCGGAGATCGAAGACCTGGCGGCGGCGGGCGAAGTACTCGTCGATCTCGCGGGCCGCCGCGTCCAGCCGCTTCGGGGCACGCAGGATGCGCGGGCTGATCTTCTGCCCGAGGGTTTCCAGGACTCGCTCGTGGTCCTCCCGGGCGTACGCCACGCGGACCAACCCCTCCGGGGTGGCGGCGAGCAGCAACTCGCCGACGGGAGAGTCGATGGTGGTGTACGCGACGTCGACGAGATCGGCCCGCTCCGCCTCCTGCTCCAGGCGGCGGTGGAGCCGGCTGAGCGTGCCGGCGTCCACAGGCGTCGACAGCAGGGCGGCCATGTTGTCATCGTGGCGGATGTCGTTCATGATGATGCTCCTCTCATGGTCGCGCCCGGATATTTCTTCCTGAGATTCTTGAGCCCGTCTGCGGCGGCTCTTCGGGCCGCTTCAACGGTGCCGCCGAGGATCTCCGCGATCTCGGCGTATGCCAGCTCCGCCACGTAGCGGTAGGCGACAGCCTGGCGTTGTTTGCTCGGGAGCCCTTTCACCGCGGCCCACAGGTCAGAGTCCCCAGAGTCCGGGATGTCCCGCCCCGTCGGTGCTTCCGGTACCTCGTCGACGGGCAGGGGATTCCTTTTCGCGACACGCAGCACATCGATCGCCTTGCGATGCGCGATCGTCACGAGCCATGCCTCCACGTTCGCCGTCTCAGGCAGGTCGGGATAGGCGCGCAGGGCGGAGAGAAAGGTCTCCGACCATGCGTCGTCTGCGTCGTGCGGGCCGAGGAGGACCCGGCAGACGCGCAGCACGGTTGCGCCGTGCTGCGCGACCACGTTCTCGAACGGTTGTTTCATTCCCATCCCATTGACGACTAACTGTTGGCGACAGGCGTGAGGGTCACGGTCAGAACAACCGTCCCGCGCTGACCGCAGGCGGCTCCTCAAGCTCCAGCAGGGCCTGCTTGCGTTTCAGCCCGCCGACGTATCCGGTGAGGGAACCATTGGAGCCGACGACGCGGTGGCACGGCACGAAGACGCACAGGGGGTTCGCGCCGACGGCCTGTCCGACCCGTTGCGCGAGACTGCGGTCTCCGACCTGCTCGGCGATCCGACCGTAGGTGGTCGTGTCACCACACTGGATGCTCTTCACGATGTCCCAGACAGCGTGCTGGAACGCGTCGCCCTCGGCGGCGAGCGGAAGATCGAACTGCCTGCGCCGGCCCGCCAGGTACTCGTGCACCTGCCGGGCGGCCTCCTCCAGCAGCGGGTCCGCGGAGCCGGTCACCTCGGGGCCGAACATCTCCTGCGCGGGCCGGCGAACGTGGTGCCGGAAGTACAGGCCCGCGATCGTCTCGCCCTTGGCGATGAGCGTGATCGGTCCGAGGCTGGTCTCGATCACGACGTGTCGAGTGCTCATCTACGTTTCCCTTCTTCTGATGGGTAGACGTGCGCCGACCGCGGAATGTGAGATCTCGCCTGGTGCCGTTGCCGGTCGTCGTGCCAGGCGGCTGCAGGAAACCTGCGGAGCTTCTCGCACAGGAGCGTGCTCGACACGCCCGCGGCCCGCAGTTCCATAGAGCGCGAATACGCGATACGTGATGATGCAAGGTCGCCAGCTTGGCATCCGGACAAGGCGTCGAGCTCGGTCGCGCGCAGCGGCTGCCCGGCGGGGGGCGCCCATCCCAGGTCAAGGGCAATGCTCTGTGTCATACCTCGACGAAAACATGTACTCAGGGACCGAATGCAGGCCCCTTGTCGTGCAGCGCCAAAATCCGGTCCGATCCTCCCCGGAGGCCGACTGGCCCGCCGCTCGGGGGAAGCGTTGATCTGGCGGGGTCCTCGTAGACAGGCGCGCCGGCGGCCAACAGCGCGAATCTTCCAGGAGGGCGAGTCGGTGCGATTGCCGGCCACTTCGATGGGGGAACCTACCGTCAATGCACATCATCAACGGAGCATGAGACCGACAAGTGGAGGCACCAGATGGCCGATCTCCCGCCACCGCCAGAGGGAATTGTGCTGGCCCACTTCATCGTCTCGGACGATGTCGAACGCTCTCGACGCTTCTACACCGAAGTGCTCGGCGGCCGGCTGGCCTACTCCGGCCCTGGAGGCCTGACATATGTCGCACTGGCCAACAGTTGGATCATCATCAACGTCGGCGGAGGCCCGACGGACGACAAGCCCTCGGTCACCCTGGAGGCGCCGCGCGATTCCGGCCGGGTCAGCAGTTTCCTCAATATCCGCGTCAAGGACATCTACCCCTTGTACGAGGAGTGGAGCGCCCGAGGTGCTCAGTTCCTGACGCCGCCGAAACAACACGCGTACGAGATCCGCTGCTACATCCGCGACCCTGACGGCCATCTGATCGAAGTCGGCCAGACCACCGACCCGGAGGGAGACTGGACACCGGCTCACTGGCCTCCGAGTTCCCGCACCGGCGATTCCGAGTGAGCTCGGGATGAGCAAGAAGACGATCTACCGTCATTTCCTGGATAAGCGCAGCCTGGTGACCGCGGTGCTGGACCGGCAGTTCGCGGCGGTGGAGCGCACGCTGGTGGCGGCGGCCGAGGACACGGAAGGGCAGCTGTTCGGTGTGCGGGTACAGCGGTCCCTGATCGCGGCAGGCAGTGAGCTCGGGCGGGTCGGCGCGGCTCAGCTTGCGACGGGGAGTCGGCGGCAGGCACGTTCATCTGCCGGGCGACGAACTCCACCACCTCGTCCGGGAAGTCCACCCGGCCCCGCGGGAACCGGCCGTGCCGGGTGTAGAACTTCAGCAGCAGCGCGAAGCCCAAGCGTGTCCCGCCGCGCTTCCCCGCGACCAGGTCCGCCTCGTCATCGAGCACCGTCCAGTGCTCCACCAGCTCGTCCATGCCCACCGGCTGCCGCCCCATGGCCCCGCATCCTGCCGGACAATCCCAGGTCAAGGCGGGCAAACGACCAAAGATCACCCGTATTTGGGGCTCCTGACACGGTCGTTAGTGCGCCACGAGGCGCTGTTTATCCGAATGGAGGTGAAAGACCGTCCATCTCTTCGCCGTCGTAGCGGCGGGGTGAAGCTGGAGGCAGCCTGAGCCGGGAGTCGCCGGGGAGGGTGGGAGCAGCCTCGACAAAGTCGTGTCGGCCCAGCACTACCGGATGGGCCGGGTGCGGTGAGCGAGACGGGAAGGTATACGCGAGGAACCGGTGCCATTACGCCTCTTGACGTGTCTGCCAACTCAAATCCGGTGGATATGGGCTGGATGGCGGCGCGTACCCGCTCCCTCATCACGGAGCAGGGAACTCCAGGTTCGGTCTTAACTGCTTGGGCCTGGAGGCCACGGTGAAGGACTACGGCGTAGCCGTGGCGATGCCGCAGGGGTATAGGTCCTGGCCGGTTGGCGCCGGGGCGTGTCGGTTGTCGTCGGCCCGGGTTTCTGGCTCCTGATAAGGGACCTTCTTCGGAGCTGGAGAAGGCCCACGACTGCCTTCGCATCGGTCCTGCCTGCACAGGCGGGCTGACACGAAGTGTGCGCTGACCTGGGCATGTCACAGATCGGCAGACTCGTGGCACTCCCTTCTGCCGGCGGGGCGCCGGATCGGACCGATGAGAGGGAGGTGGTGCCCGTGGAGATGAGTATCGCCGGGGCCGCCGTGCTGGTGGCCTTGTACGCCAGCCGCTGCCTGAGAGTGTGGCTGCGCGGCCGGGCCAGGCCGAGCACGGCCAGCGCGCACACCGCGAGCGCGACGCCAGTGAGGTTCCCCCGGTTTCCCGGAGTGTTTCCTATCTGGTTTCGGTCAGCTCGGTGTGGCCGCTGACGGTGTCGGGTAGGTCGTGTTGCTGGGCGT